>JAEUAF010000301.1 GCA_019695485.1 Sorangium sp. | reverse complement strand
GCGGGTGCCACCTCTGTCGATTGCTCGGGGACCGTCCCGAGCGGCGGCACAGTGCACAACTCAGCCAATGCTTCAGGGACGGCGGCCGGCCTCAGCTGGTCAATTTGGTCGAATGGCAGCGGCGGCTCGATTACGACCTACAGCACGCCCGCGTTCAGCGCTGCTTGGAACAATTCAAGTGATTTTCTGGCTCGAATTGGGCTCCAGTGGGACAAGACCAAGACCTACGATCAGTACGGGACGATCACGGCTCAATTCGCCGAGAAGAAGACGGGCACTGCCGGTGGCTACTCTTACGTAGGAATTTATGGGTGGTCGGTCACTCCATGTATCGAGTTCTATATCGTCGACGACTCGTTCAAGACGATGCCGGTGAATCCGGGAAGTGGCACCAATAAGGGCACTGCCAGCATTGACGGAGGCACGTACAACCTCTACCTGCGTAATACGACCGGAACCGGCGGTAACCGCTGCGGCTCCAGCGTCACGAGTTGGGACCAGTTCTACAGTATCCGCACGACCGCTCGCCAATGCGGGCAGATCTCCGTCACGGACCACTTCAACGCCTGGAAGGCCGCGGGCATGACACTCGGGAAGATGGACCAGGCGCAGATTGTGATCGAGGTCGGTGGGGGAACTGGCAGCATCGACTTTACCACCGCGAACATGTCGGCGAAGTAGTGGACAGCCGTCGTCTCGGCGGCACTTGACGCTAGTTTCGCTTCCGTTCGTGCTGGCGCCTAGCCTCACCCGCGTCGGACACGCGGGTGAGCTCTGGGCTCCCGACCACGCGCTGGCTAGCGGCGGTCACCGTCGCCCTGAGCGATTCGTGCGCGCCGACTAGCTCGCCCAGCTGTCGGGTGGCGGCCTCTGCGCGCGACCAGGCCGCACGATGCCCGAGCGTATTGGGCTGCGTGTTCCTGGCCAGCTCGAGCACTTCTGCGAGCTCTTTGCCGACGCTGAGTAGCGCGTCGAGCTCTATGGGCCCGACTCCGCTCGCTTTCCACGCGGCGTAGAGCCCGCGCACGATGCCGAGTAAGTCACGGAGCGCGGACAGCGGAATCGGTTCGTCGAATTTGGGCGCCACCGAGCAAGGCAACGCCCACCCTGCACGGGCGTCAATGTGGGCGGGGGCGAGCGTTGCCCAGGCGGTGGCGAGGCTATCCGCTGATGGCTGTCACTCACCGACACTCGCAGCTTGCTATCAGGCCGCGAGCGGCGTGAACTAGAGTTACGCGAGGCGGGCGTCGCAGCGTGAAACCTGAACCTTCTCCGCGTCGGTTCGCCGCAGGTCGGCTCACTCCAGTAGTTTCAGGTTTGGCTTCCAGCTCAGGAGGACGAGGTGCCCGATTCCAAGCCGATTCCCACGTTGTTCGGTCGCATCACCGCAGCGTCGAGTGAACATTCGCGGCTCGCCGCGACCCTGGCCGAATTGAGGGAAACCTGTCTTCTTGCAGACGATTTGGGGCGCAGCCCGGGAGTCGCCCCGCGCTCGCCCGCCACGCTGCTGCGCCATCTTCACGACACGCTGTCGCGGCACTTTGCCGCGGAAGAGTCGGAAGCCTATTTCGGCGCGCTGGTTCGCGAGTATCCGCAAGCCGCTGCGCGCGTTGCGGCGCTGCGAGAGCAACATCCCGAATTTCTCGCGGAGGTCGAACGCCTGCAAGCGCGAGCTCTAAAAGAGGACGCCACCGCGCTCGCGGCGGACGTGTCGGCGCTGGTGGCACGCTACCTCGCGCACGAGCAAGTCGAGGAACACCTCATGCGCGAGTTCCTACGCAGCGCTGGGGACTAGCGGTGTGCCGGGTCTCGAATGCGGGGTCAGTTCACGAGCGTGAGGCTGATGTTCGAAAGCGTCGTGTTGTTGCACTTCTCGATGTGGAGCAGGATCTGCGTGGCAGGGCTCACCTCGCGCACGCGAGCCTTGAGCAGCGTCGCAATTCGTGAAGTTCGTGCCAGTGCAGGTCGAGCATGAAGCCCATGCCGCGCAGTGACCAGCGCGCGTCGGCGGATCGGAGTCAGAAGGCGAGTGTCAGCCCGGCCCTGATCTGGCGAGGCGTCGCCGAGACGCTCGTGGACAGCAGGCTGACGGAATCGCGCACATAGACGTGGCGCGGCGAAGCAAAGCCGTAGACAAGGAAAGGCAAACCGACCGCCATCGACATGATCCCCCAGATCATGAAGATCTCTCCCCCAGCGCCCGGGTCCTGTGGCGTCCGGGCGCGTTCGATCTGGGCGCGCTGGTCGAGGCCTGTGAGCAGCATGGCGGCTCCGAAACCCGTCGCCGCGGCACCGCCGATCAGCGGGCCGTATCGCGGGCGCGTCTCTGCATGAAACCCCGGAGGAACGCCGACCGTTTCTTCCGCGGAGACGACATCGCGCTGGCGATGCCGCGGCTCCGATCGCGCCGTAGCCGAGAAGACCAGAACCAACGCGACGACGGCTAGCCCTGAGCGCCCTTGCATCGTGCCCCCATGATTCATGGTCTTCGAAATACGAAGAGCTGCGCTCGTCGGTCGTCACGCGTGCCGGCGCGACGTTGGTTATTGTTGTCCAACACGATGTACACGTGCTCTGCGTCCAGGGCAAGCCCTTCGCCTAGGCCGAATGCGCTGTCTTCATAGGCAAAACGCGGATCGTTCTCCGTTTCGGCGTAGCTCCAGGCGCTCGCTTCAGTCCAGCGTCCGTTGCTCCGACTCAAGCGCACGACGAGCTGCGCGTTACGTTCGAGTACGAAGAGTTGGTCGCCGCTCAGGGAGAGGTCAGCAAAGTCGTCGGGGCGGCCGCGAGGCGCGGGGCAGCGCGCCGTGGGTGTCGTGTAAGCGGAAACTTGAGGGGTGGTTCCGGTCTTCCATTCTAGGAGGCCGCGCGGCTCGCGCTCAGCCGCGAGCACGAGCTCCTCGGGTAGCACGGCAATGCCCTCGAGGCCGGCGTTCCGCTTTCGAAACAAGCCTGCCTGCTCGCCGGCACGTCGCAAGGATGGTGTCGCCCAGTCTGCTTGCCCGGAAGGCATGACTCGGAGGACACGGTATTGCTCTTCACTCGCCAGAAGAAACGCGCCGTCGGGCTCGCTGGCAAGTCCTTCGAGATCGAGCGATCCGGGGCCGGGTGCGCGAAACTTCACGCTGGGCCGAACCAGTGCGGCGCTCGCTGTCAGCTCCAACTCGAAGATCGCCGTGTCGTGCTTATCGGAAACCGTGAAGAGCCTTCCGTCGCGCATCAGCAACCCAGAGGGCTGAAAATTGTCTGGCCCTGCGTTCACAGGCAGCGCGCGTTCGAGCTCGAGTTCAAGCGGGGCGTTGGCACTGGGCTCGCAATGCGGCCGTGCTTCGTGTGATAGGTGAGGCTTGTTGCACGAGAGCGGCGCCGCGAGCAGCAGGGCCGCCAACGGCCCTTTGCGGATTCGAATTGAAGCTAGCGGTTCGTCGCGCAGCGCTCTCCGCAGCCCCCGTCCCAGCGGCGCAGCACCCGCAAGCGGCGGGTCTTTCAGCGTGAACGGCGGGCCAAGGTATAGCGTATGCGGAATACTGCCCGAGGCGTCGGCGAGGAGCAACGACGATCGAGCCGGGCCGCGTGCGCACGTGCGCGCAGCGCTGACCGTCCGTCGCGCCCGCGTTCCGCGCGGAGGTCGAGCTGCCTCGGTACGAGTACCTGACGCACCTGCGAGTGTCGCGGGCCAAGGCGTTGCTCCAGCGCGAGATGCTGGTCGCCCAGGCTGTGCAGGGAGTCGGGTTTGGCAGACGCTGTATCGGCCGCATTCCCTCACGACTGAAGAGCTGACTGCGCTCGCCAGCGACGGTGCTCCTCAGGGAGCCGTCTGAACGCAGTAGAGACGCTCGTTCGAGCTATTGCAGGGCGCGTCGTTGTTCGACCACCAAAACGTGTACACCGGGTCTGAACTGAGCCCTGAGGTCGAGGTCAGAGTGGGATCTGTCCAATCGGCACACGTTGCGGTGCCGACTGCCGTTCTGGAGGCGCCGCCGGTCCAGACGCTCGTGAAAATGTAGCTACCGTCGGCAGACTGCCAGATCCCACTGCTCGGATCGGCGGTGCTCGCTAGCTGGGCGCCGTTGGCCACGAAGGTTCCGTCTGGGCGCACGTAATTCGCCCCGAGATCGAGCACTGCGGCGGCGGCCTTGTTGCTGTAGGCGATGAATGCCGCTGCCGTGGTCACCCCACTCGGGCGTTCGGCTTGGCATTTCTGGTCGGGTGTTTGGCCCGAGCCCACGCTGTAGGCCGTATTGGTCGTCCAGATCTTGCGCCCCGTCGTGACGCGCGGCGGGGTCGCCGCGGCCTTCGTGACGCCCATGCAAATGATCGGGTGGGTGTCGGTGCACGCTGTGCTGCCGAGCCCGAGACCCCCGCCCCAGGTGACAGGGCCGGCGAAGGCGGCGCCGTCCGAGAACGTGCTCGTCGTGCTAGTCCAGCCGTTGCAGTTGTTGGCCAAAGTGCCGTCACTCGCGCTGCCCGTCATGACCGCGTAGGTGAGGGCGACTTGGCCGGTTTCCTCGAAGCGAATGGTGTTGAAGACCTGGGCCGAGCCAAACAAGGCCGCCTGCGTATCGGCGAACGGCTGTCCATCGAGGCGCACCCAGCCACGCGCGCTCCCGAGGCGAGTGCGCGCGAGCGAGGCGGAGTCGGAGACGAACGCGATGAAGCCATTGCCCGCCGCGTTGTTCACGCCCACGGCGCTCGCTGCCAGATTGCACTTCGCATCATAGGCCAACGCGCCTTGCGCGGGCGCCACCCCCAAGTTCGCCGCGAACTGATCATGGGTGACGAAGATGAGGTTCTGCGTCATTGCGCTGAACGTCGCAGTAACGGTGTCGGAGGCTTGCAGCGAGACCAGACAGTCGCGGGTCGGTCCGCTGCAGCCCGCGCCATTCCAACCGGAAAAGTACGAGTCCGAGCCGTTGGCCGTGCGAGCGCTCAACGTGACGTCCGACGCCGGGAAGAGCGCCGAGCACCCAGCGGCGCCGGTTGCGCTGCAATCGATGCCCGCGGGCGTGGAGGTCACTCGCCCCGCTGCGCTGCCAGGTCGCGCGACGCTCAGCCGATAGAGGCCGATCGCGGATGCGTTGAAGATGAACTGCCCTCCCGCGGCGCCTTGTAGCTTCAGGCTGCCCGTGACCGCGCCTCCTGAAGCAGGGGTGAAGCCGACCTGTAGTGTGCACGAGGCGTGCGCGTCGATGGTGGTGCAGCCGTCGCTCACGTTGAGCCCGCCTCCCACTGTGCGCATGATCGTGCCCGTCGAGACATCGCCGTTGTTGCTCAAAAGCAGCGAGATCGTGGGGCTCGCGACGCCCACCTCGAGTGCTCCATAATTGTGAGTTTGCGCATCGCCAGTGATCGTCGGTGAGAGTTGCTCGCAGCGCGTGCCCTGATATCCGGCGCTGCCGCAGTTACACTGGAAGCCGCCCGACGTATTGGTGCACGAGCCGTGGGCACAGGTGGTCGCGACCAGGCATTCGTCCACGTCTTCTGTGCAGTTCGTGCCCTGGTACCCGGTTGGGCATTTGCAGGTGTAGCTCGAGGCCGTATCGCTGCACACACCCGCGTGCGCGCACGGTGAGTCGGCGCAGCTCGCGACCTTCTTCTCGCAGAGGTCGCCCGCGAATCCGTCCGGGCAGCGGCAGACGTAGCCGCCCACCTGATCCACGCAAGTGCTCAGGTTCTTACACGCGTTGCCGACGCAGTCGTCCGTGTCGGTGTCGCAGAGCGGACCCTGGTAACCTGGGGCGCAATCGCAACGGTAGTCGCTGCCCTCCGCCACGCAG
>JAEUAF010000119.1 GCA_019695485.1 Sorangium sp. | reverse complement strand
TGTACCAGATTGGTGCGCTCTCCGCCGTCGAGGATGCGGTGGAGGACTTCGACGCGAACTCCTTCGACCTCTACGTGGGCAGCTCGAGCGGTGCCAGCCTCGCTGCAGCATTGGCCGCGGGCGTGCCGGTGCAGCGGCTCTATCGAGCCTTTCTCGACCCCGCGGATGTCTACTTCGGCCTCGAGCGCAGGCACTTGCTGCGCTTCGATTTGGGCGAGTGGCGGCGCACGCTTCTCACCACCCTGTCGGCGCTGCGTCACGCGGCGGGCAGCCTGCTTGCGCGCGAGCCAAAAGCGGTGCCTGCCGCGCTGTGGCAAGAGCTCGATAGGCTGTATGATTCGCTGCCGGCGGGGCTCTTCACTCTCGACGGCTACGAGCATTTTCTCGAGGATTTCTTCGTGCGGCGCAACGTGCCGAACACCTTCTCGGCGATGCCGCGCCCGCTGCGCGTCTTGGCGCACGATCTCGACTCGGGGGCGCCCGTGTGTTTCGGCGCCGCGGGCCAGGACAACGTGCCCGTGACGCGCGCCTGCATCGCCTCGATGGCGATTCCTCCGTTTTTCTCGCCGGTGCGGATCGGCGATCGTCACTATTTCAATCCCGGGGCAGGGCAGGTCTCGCACCTCGACGTGGCGGTGGAAGCCGGGGCTCAAGTGCTGTTCGTCGTGCACTCGATGGTGCCCGTGCATGTGGCGTCGGTGCCCACGGGGCACGGGCATCGCGACAGCCTGCGTGACAAAGGCATGATGTGGGTGTTGAACCAGGCCATTCGGGTTGGCATGCAGCGCCTGATCGACGAGGCCAGTCAACGCGTGGGGGTGGAGTCGGACGTCGCGGTGCTGCGCATCGAGCCGAGCCCCGAGGACGGCATCCTTTTCATGTACAATCCCACGAGTTTCGAAGCCCGACGGCGCATGCTCGAACATGCCTATCGTTCGACGCGCCTCGAGCTCGCTCAGCGCTTTGCCGGAAACGACAAGACCTTACTCCGCACGGGTCTCCGCCCGCGGGCGAGCGCACGCTCGATTCCTCCTCCCGCCGCCTGATTGCGGCACACTCGGGATCGATGAGTCGCCGCGCCGTGGTCTGTGCCTTGAGCCTCCTGCTGCTTAGCAGCTGCAAGCGGCCGTATCGGGTGGGCGAACACGTGCTCGTGGAATGGGAGGACGGCACTGGGCAACTCTATCCGGCCTTCGTGCTCGAACGCGTCGGCGCCACTCGCTACCATGTCCACTTCGACGGCTACGACGCGCGCTTCGACGAAGACGTCGGTGTCGATCGGATCAACGGGCGCGTGGAAGGGCCCGTGGTGGCCCCGCCGCCCCCGCGCAAAGTCGCTCGCGCTGTGGGCTCCGCGGGCCCTGCCGACTCGGGAACCGCGCTGCTCGTCAACCCCTACAAGGCTGGCGATCGCGTGCGGGTCCGCTGGCGCGGATCCATCTACACCGCGCTCGTCCTCGAGGTGCGCGCCAGGGACCGCGTGCTGATCCACTACGAGGGCTACGAGAACGCCTGGGACGAAACCGTCCCCATCGATCGCATCGTGGCGCGCAAGTAAACCTTAGGTTTCTCAATTCCGCGGAGGGCGTATCGGCTCGACTGAGCCCGCTAGGCGAGTTCAGCGAGGTCCGTGTCCTCTTTGCTGCTCGGCACACGGTGCACGATCTCGGCCAGCAGCGGGTCGAGACTCTTGGGATCGAGCGCGCTCACCAACACGCTGCCCGTCTCGTTGCCAAACGCCGCGCGCTGTTCGTCGCTCAGGCGGTCGGCCTTGTTGAAGATGCGCAGGCGTGGCTTGGTCGCGAGCTCGAGCTCGCCCAAGACTTCCTCCGTGGTGGTGACGTGCTCCTCGTATTCGGGATCGGCCGCGTCGATGACTTCGAGGATCAAGTCGGCGTCCGCGGCCTCTTCGAAGGTCGCGCGAAACGCTGCGAACAGGTCCTTCGGCATGCGCCGAATCAGCCCGACAGTGTCGGTCAAGACCGCCATTTGCCCGCTCGGCAGGGCGAGCCTCCGCGCGCGCGGGTCGAGCGTCGCGAACAGGCGATCCTCGGCGACGACGCCGGCGTCGGTCAGCGCGTTGAGCAGCGTGCTCTTGCCGGCGTTGGTGTAGCCCACCAAGGCCACCACCGGCAGGTGCCCGCTGCGGCGGCGTTTGCGTCGCTCACGCCGCTGCGCACCCAGCGACTCGAGCTCTTTCTCGAGACGGTGCACGCGTTCGCGGGCGCGCCGGCGCCCAATCTCGAGCGTGGTTTCGCCTGGGCCGCGGCCGCCGATGCCGCCCGTCAAACGCGACAGCGAGTCGTCCTTTTGCTGCAGGCGCGGCAGAGCGTATTTCAGCTGGGCGAGCTCCACCTGCAGCTTGCCGTCACGCGATTCGGCGCGCTGCGCGAAGATGTCGAGGATGAGCTGCGTGCGATCGATCACCTTCAGATCGGTCTGCTTGGCGATGCTGCTGGCCTGCGAGGGGCTGAGCTCGCAGTCGAAGACCAGGGTCTCGGCGTCGAGATCGATGGCCCGCATCACGATTTCGTCGAGCTTGCCGCGCCCGACGACCCAGCGCGGATCTGGCTTGTCGCGCAGCTGAATCACCGAGTCGGCCACTTCGACGCCCGCGGTCTGCGCGAGGCTGAGGAGCTCCGAGAGCTCTGCTTTGGCGCGATTCAGCGCAGACGGACGACGCTTGTCCGCGACGTGCACCAGAATTGCGCGGCCATCTTTGGCGCGGACCAGGCGGGTGCGGCGCAACTGGCCAAATTCGGTTTCGAGAGAGGCAATCAGCTCACCAAAATGGGGCTGCTCTTTGCCGTAGGGCTGAGGCGCCACGATCTCGTAGGGAAGCACGTGGTCCTCCCGTGAGGGCACGTTGTAGGCCCAGGTGAGGGAACGCGGCTCACCCTCAGGAGTGAGTGCGATGGCCGCCACCAAATCGAGCCGCAAGCGCGTCAGGTCGACGAGGTCGTCGCGGGTTAGAGGCTCGCCGAACAAGTGCGTGTGGATCAAACGCAGCGCGCGGAAACGGCCCTCGGCGGCGCGTAAGCGCCCGATGTCGGGCAGCAATAGCCCCGTGGCGTGACCGACAATCACGCAGTCGACTTCGCCCGAGCGATGCACGAGCGCGCCCACCTGGCGCTTGGTCTCGTTGGAAGCGTCGACGAGGGAACGCACCAACTCGTGCGTGACGATGCGGTCGTTCGGGACGCGCCGCCGATAGATGCGTTCGAGGGCCTTCAGCGAACTCGGCGAGAGCCCGCTCTTGTTTCCGAAAATCTCTGGCATAAATCGCGGCTTCGCAGGCAAAGCTGCCATAGATCCCGCGGCCGGTCACGGCGCCGGCCGGGAGTTTCTGGCAGACCGTCGAAGCGCGCGCGTTTCGGTGCTAACCGGGGCGGGCCCATGGCCCTACTGACGACCTTATCCATTGAACAGGCGCGTGCACTCGGGGAACACTTTGGCCTGCGCGTGAGCGCTGTCGAGGCGCTCGCCCTCGGCTCGGTCAATTCGAATTTTAGACTGGTTGCCGCCGACGGACAGCGCTTCTTTGCTCGCGTCTACGAGGAGCAAGCGCTGACGGGCGCCGAGACCGAGGTGCGCTTGCTCAGCCTCTTGTCGCGCGAGGGCGTGCACGTCGTGGCCCACCTCGAAGGCACGACGGGCGCTCGCGTCGTGGACTGGCAGGGCAAGCCCTTCGCCGTGTTTCCCTGGGTCGAGGGCGACTGGCTGTGTCTCGAGCGTGTGACGCCGGAGCGCTGCCACGCGATGGGTGCGGCCCTCGCGCAAGTGCACCTGGCGAGCCCGAGTGTCGGGACGCTGCCGGCCGGTCGATTTCGTCCCGCGGACATGCTGAAGCGGCTCGAACGGGTGGAGCGCGAGGGCGAACCACATTTGCGGGGGCCGGTCGAACGGATCCGGCGACTCTATGACAAGTACGTTCCGCTTCGCGATGAACAGCTCCCGCTCGGTGTGTCGCACGGCGATCTGTTTCGCGACAACGTGCTCTGGCAGGGGCCAAAAATCGCGGCGCTGCTCGATTTCGAGAGCGCGGCGTGGGGGAATTTCGCGTACGACTTGATGGTGACCGCGCTCGCTTGGTGTTACCGAGACGCGCTCCAGATTTCGAATGTGCAGGCGATGTTTCAGGGTTATTCGAGTGTGCGGCGCCTCGACCCCGCGGAGCGTGCGGCGCTCGAGACCGAGGGAGCGCTCGCTTGCTTGCGTTTTGCCACCACCCGGCTCACCGATTTCGAAATGCGGACACCGGTTGGCGGCACGCCGGGCCGCGACTATCGGCGTTTCCTCGAGCGGCTCGCGGCCATCGAAAGCGGGGCGTTCGCGCCGACTTGGGCGAGCCTTGGCTAGGGCGCGGTGCCCGCTAAACTTCGGGTTCTTCAGATTGTAGGATGATGGTCACATGACGGTAGCGCGAGGCGGCAGACTCCCCCAGGCGATCGACGCGGCGATGGAGCGCCTGAACACCAGCGTCGACATCGACTCCGAACTTTGGCCGGAAGACATCCAGGGTTCGATCGCACACGCGCGCGGGCTCGGTCGCGCCGGCGTGCTCGGCGCAGCGGAGGTCGAGGCCATCGTGGCCGGGCTCGAGCAGGTGCGCGCTGAAATCGAGAGCGGCAAATTCGTGTGGGACCGCGCCAAAGAAGACGTTCACATGAACATCGAGGCGCGCCTCACCGCGTTGGTCGGCCCGGTTGGCGGCAAGCTCCACACGGGTCGCTCGCGTAACGACCAAGTGGCCACCGACTTGCGCCTTTACTGCCGGCGTCGCGGGCTCGAAATGCTGGCGGCGCTCGACGATCTCGGTCGAGCCATCGTGGAACGCGCCAAGGGCGAGATCGAGACCTTGATGCCGGCTTATACGCACTTGCAGCGCGCGCAGCCGAGCCGGCTCTCGCATCATCTGATGGCGTGGCAGGAGCTCTTGATTCGGGATCGCGCTCGACTCGCGGACGCACTCGGTCGTGCCAACGAATGCCCGCTCGGCGCCGGAGCGGTGGCGGGCACCGGTTTCGCCCTGGATCGTGGCTTCGTCGCGACGGAGCTTGGCTTCTCGCGGCCAACGCGAAACTCGATCGATGCCACAGGCAGCCGCGACTTCCTGATGGAGATCGCGTCGGCGCTGGCCGTGCTCGGAGTGCACCTGTCGCGCATCGGCGAAGAGATCGTGCTTTGGTCCACCGTGGAATACGGCTTCATGACCTTGAGCGACGCCTTTTCGACCAGCTCGTCGATGATGCCGCAGAAGAAGAACCCGGACGTGGCGGAGCTCGTGCGTGGCAAAGCGGCGCGTTTGATCGGTTGCGCGACCAGCCTGTTCGTATTGGAAAAGAGCCTCGCCTTCGGTTACGGGCGTGATCTGCAAGAAGATAAGCGGCCCATCTTCGATGCGTTCGAATGCGCCGAAGTCAGCGTGCGTGC
>JAEUAF010000064.1 GCA_019695485.1 Sorangium sp. | reverse complement strand
CTTTGATAAATGTCCTGCGCGGCCTCCGGGTTGCCCATCTTGGAGGACAAGATCTCGGCGGCCTCGGCGCGCAGGTCACGCGCGACGTTGGGCGGCGCCACATCCGCCCGGCGCAGCAGCGCTTGACCGAGCTCGGGCCATTGCTGGGCCTTCCTGTACAAATTGCAGAGCTCGGCGAGCGCGCGGTCGTGCGCCGGCTCGAGTTCGACCGCTTTGTTCAGCCAGGGCAACGCCAGATCCGGACGCTGCACGCGCTCCGAGTACCAGCGGCCCATTTGGAAAGCGAGCGCGGCCTTGGCATCAGAGGCGAGGTCGTCGCTCTCGATGGCTTCGATGCAATGACCGAGCACCTCTTCCCAGGCCGGGTAGCGCCCCCCGGCGAGTCGTTCGACTTGTTCGGCGTATTTCTCGTTGAGCGGATCGATGCAGAACGCTTGCGAGCAGGCGACCAGCGCCTGATCCGCTTCCTTCACTTCGCTCGCATAGAGCCGCCCGATTTCGGCAAAATACGCGGCGCGCTGCTGGGGACTTTTTGCGCTCTCGGTACGCTCGATGAGCGACTCGATGAGCTCCTCGTACTTCCCGAGGCGCTTGCGCAAACGATCGAGCGCCTCGACGACCTGGGTATCCTCGGGGTCGAGCTTGACCAAGCCTTGATACAGCTTCTCGGCCGCGTCGTGCTTGTCGCCCGCCTCGTACAAACGCGCCGATCGAGCCAGCAGCTTGCGCACCACGCGATCGCTGCCGGGCACGTTGCGACCGCGCACTTCGCGCGCCACGCCATAGAAGCCCTCGGCCAAACGCAACGGAGAGACGCCGAGATCGACCAGCGCCTCGAGTTCGGCCGCCTTGGTTTCGTCCCAGGCCACCTCAATCAAGGCCTGGAAGCGCTCGTCGACGAGCTCGTCCGCTACTGAGCTCGGTGGCCGCTGCGAGGCCCGCCATAGGCGACGCAGACCCTCGATGGCCTCGGTGGCATCGCGCGGCCGGCGGTCGCGATCTTTGTCGAGTAGCACACGAACGAACCCGTCCACCTCGGGCGTCGCGCCATTGCCGGCGGCGACGAAGGTGAGCGATTCCGGCGACTGCGACAGATGCCCGAAGGCCGTGTCGACCGCGGTCGGTCCCTTGAAGACCGGGCGCCCACTCATGGCGTGATAGACCAGCGCCCCAAAAGAGTAGACGTCGCTCTGCGTGTCGAGCGGCTGACCGCGCAGCAGCTCCGGCGGCGCGGTCGACAACCAGCTCGGCGCCTCGCCGATCCCAAGCCCGAACAGCCCAGGGCGCAGATGTTGAGCACCCGCGTCGAGCAAGAGTACCTTGGGCCGCGTGGCGTCGGCGTCGGTGACGAGCACATTGGCCGCGTGCAGCGCGCCGTGCACCAACCCCTGCGCGTGCAGTGTCCCGAGCGCTTCCACGATCGCCCACAACAAGGGCAAGAGCTCGTTCAGATGGCGCCCGCCGCGCTCAGCGATGATCTTCGAGAGCGGCTCGCCATCGACGTACTCGTGACAAACCCCGAACAACTGCCCGCTCGGTTCGAGGTTACCGGCGCGCGCAGCGACCGGCAGCCCTTCGTGGACCACACCCGCGACGATGCGCGTGGCGGCGAAATAGCGCTGAACTTCGCGACGTCGCTCCTGCATCGCAGCCGACAAGCGGCGCACGCGCAAGTCCTCGCTGCCACGCCGCACGCGCAGCACGCTGCCGCTCGCGCTCTCACCGAGCTCACGCAAGATCAGAAAATCGCTGACCTCGTCGCCCTCCTTGGGGCGCAGCGCGGCGTCGATCGCGCCGTTGCGAAGCTTCTTGACGAGATCGGCAGGTAACGGGTGATGCGACGCCTGCACGGCATCGACCAGCGCGTCGACCGCCCCGATCTCGAGACAGCGGCGTGTGAGGGCGCGCGCGAACGACGCCTTGGCAGACGCTCCGCCGACCTCGTTCGGATCCAGACCGAGTAGACCAGAACTTAGGGACTTCAGCTCTTCGAGCTCGTAAAGCCGCTCGAGCTCGGCGCTCAGAGTATCGACGACCATCCTCGTGCTCCTCGTCCAGGCTCCGCACTGCGCACCTCCGCCCACCCGGGTGAGTTGGGTCGTGGGGCCACGGGCCTCGGGTAAACCATTTGGGGGACGCCAGGCTTACCAGCGACACCCCGCGGGTTCCAGTGCTAGCGCATGGACAGATGCCGCCTACAGTGGACTTTTCCGCTCAAGGTCATCCGCCGGCGGAGAAAGGCTGGGGATTTTTTCAAGCAGGAGGTAGCTCGCGCTCACTCGGGGTCAGGAACGCCGGTTACCACTTCAGATGCGCCAGACGAATTCGCGGCCTCTCCCATGAAGGATCGGAGAACCACAGCGAGTCGCCGCGCAGCTTGGGCGCGATGACTCCGGAGCGGCCCGCTGCGAGCGACAGCAAGCGCGAGACATGCCCCGCCTGAGTGCCGTCGAAGTGCGCCCCGTAGAGCTCGGCGCTGTCCGTGCCTTCGGCGACCAGCACTATTCGGCAGTCGGTGTCCTGACAATCGAGGCTAAACGAGCGCGGCTCGCCTTCGGGCGCGCTCACCTGCGTGAGCGGTCCTGGACTCCTATCCGCACCAACGGTCGTGAGCAGCAGATGTCCCGCTGCAGAATCCTCGACGCGCTCAATCCAACCGACGGCGAAGCCGCCGCGGAAGGCGCGAATCGCGGGGGCGAACGAGTGCGGACGCGTGGCTGCAATGCGAAGCTCGTCCCCGTCTCGCGCGGCGTCCCGGGGACGCAGAAGCGCGCTGTAGATGTCAGCGTGTCCGGCCACGTCCGCGCTGCGCGAGTCAGCCCAAACCAGCCGCAGCAGCTTGCCATCGAAGGCCAGCGCCAGATCGCTCGCCGCGCCGCTCACGGCAGTCAAACGCTGCTCGGGCCCGACGCGCGCCAGCTTGGCGTCCACCTTTGCCGCGAAAACCTCGGGGTCGCCGCTGCGCTCGTCCACCCAGGCCACCACCCAACCGTCGTCGACCCACTCGAGCGCGATGTCGCCGAGCTCCCCCTTCTTATGGGTCACCATGCGCTGGGCGATCTTGGTGCCGTTCTTGTCGAGCAACGTCACGAACAGCTGGGGGATGCCGGCGTCGATGCCGGCCCAGGCCACGAGCAGCTCGCCCTTCTTCGGATCACCGGGCGCGAGCGCGATCCCACCCAGCGAATGCGCGCGCACGGAAATCGGCGACGCCGGCAGCGGCACGAACAGCGGGACACCGCTCGCATTCACGCGCCCCACGAAGACCTGAGCGCGCAACGGGTCGTAGCGGCCGTCGGGCGTCGGCTTCGCGAGCTTGCGCCAGGGAGTCGTCGGATCGAAATCCGTGATGTACGCGAGGTAGTCTTGCCCCCCAACGCTGGTGGCGGCGAGGGCCGCGACCGAATCGGCCTGCGCGACCGATTCGTGATCGACGACCAACGGCGGTGATACCTCACTCGCACGATGCACGGGTGGCTGGAAGCGATCGGAGCGCGCTTCGAGTTCGGTCGCAAAAACCGGCGCCGGCACGCGCGCTTGCGCGGCGATCGCAAAACAGCCCGCCGTCGAGCAACCAAGGCCAAAACCAAGCTCCGCCGGCGCGCCCTGGAGCGGCTCGAGGCGCAAGGGCTCGCTCGCCACGACGGCAAGCTCGGCGTCGAAGCGCACGTAGCTTGGCGCGATCTCGGTGCCACTACACTGTCCAGCGCGACGACACATAGCGGCCAGCGTGAGCACCGACAGACCGTCGCCGATCGTCGCGAACTCGGGAACACCGCCGTCGTCGCCAGAAAATCCGAGCTCGATCGGTGCCCCCGTGAGGCGACCGTCCGCGTTCAACGTGGAGAGCGTGAGCGAGCGGCCGCTCGACGGACGCGCCGCCAAGCTCTCGAAGGCGATGAACGCGCGTTTCGCGCCGACGCCAGGAGACAGCAGCCGCACCAGCGTTTGCTCGCCCTGCGGGGGCGTGAGGCGCCCTGGTTTCGCCACCACCTGAGCGCTGACATCGACGACCGCGCTCACGATATGAGGATCGAGCGAACGCCGATCCGTCCATGCCAACACCAAGCGATCGCCTACCGTTGCGGCGTCCAAGTCGAGATCAGCGCCAGGCTCGCTGCTCACGGGACCGGAAGCGCGTACCTTGCCGGCCGCGTCGAGCACGGCGACCGAAACCGCGCCCCCCGTGGTGCCGGTCTCGCCCGCTTGGACGACGGCCACGAACGCGCCACTAGGCGCGGGTGTCGCTTGCCAGGCCAACACATCGCGGAACACCGTGCCGCGCTCGGCGACATGGCACTTCGTATCGAGCGAGGCGAACAACACTTCGGCGCGCCGCTTTTCCGGCGCGCGCACGGCATAGAACACCAGCGCGCCGGTGGCCGTCGGGATCGCCTCGACCCAAAGCGCATGTCCGTTCAGCGGAGTGAGAACGTTCGCGGCGCCAGAAGCCTCACCGCGCGCGTCGACACACAGCGCCTCGAGCGACTCGCTCGCACCATTTTGGCGTGTGAACACCACGCCATAGCCGTCGCCGAGCGCGCGCACTGCGACCACCCCGAGCTGGTCGGGAGCGCTCGCCAACATCCGCGCCGGGCCGAGCGGGCGCCCACCCGGCGAGAGCGCCACGCCACTGAAGCGTCGTTCACTGCCTTCGACGGACGCCCAGACCACCAGGCCGCCATTGGAACGAGTCCCCAGGTACGGACCGTAGGTGACGCTCGGCGCGCGCGCGAGCTCGGTCGCGCGCGTGCCGAGCGTCACCTA
>JAEUAF010000928.1 GCA_019695485.1 Sorangium sp. | reverse complement strand
TCGCTGAGCTCACCGTGTCCTTTGGCCCGCGCCGCGAGCGCAGCCCCGAGTCCAGTGTCGAAGAGCGCCGCGTGTTTGACGCGAAAGATGAGCGTCAGGTCGCTGCCCTCGTGCACGTAAGGATCGCTGCCCACGAGCGCTACATCGTCGATCACCGACGGGCCGAATAGCCGCGCAAGACCCGTCCTCTCCAGTCCGAGCTCGTCTTGATAGCGGCTGAACGTGCCGCGCTCCGCGCTGTGCCCATCGAGTACGTCCGCCGCAGGCTGGCCCCAGTCGTCTAGAATATCGCAGAGGTCGAGTAAGCTCTCGAAACGGTGGGACCGCGTGAAGTAGAACTCCGCTGGCGTTGCGCTGGCGAGCGGCTCGTCGTTGGCGCGCGCGCCAACGAGTCGCAGCATCTCGCTCCAAGCGTGGTGCGTGAGCGGTGGAGGTGTGACTTTTTCGATCGGCACGCTGCGCTTCTCGCGGCTTGCCGAGAGGTAGAGCTGCCGGTCGTGTTCGAGTGCTTCCTGGATGGCGAGGCGTCCGGTCGTCGTGTCCATCAGCCGCGAGACGTCGCTGTTCACGAAGCCACCGTGCGGGCTTGGCGCGTTGCGCTCCTTCTGCTTCAAGTAGCGGGTCTTGATGCGGTTGCCTGCGAAGGTGAAGAATGCGCCCGGGTGGCTCTCGAAAAAGCGGGCCGCCGCGCCTGCCCAGGCCTGGAGCACATCGCTTGGACCGCTGATTTTGCTGGGCAGCGCCTCCACGTGGAAGGGAACGCGATGCCCGGC
Organism: Sorangium sp.; assembly: GCA_019695485.1. Taxonomy (GTDB): domain Bacteria; phylum Myxococcota_A; class Polyangia; order Polyangiales; family Polyangiaceae; genus PMG-095. The sequence continues at coordinate 9,417 of JAEUAF010000928.1, read as the reverse complement.
TTCGCCGGCCAGCGAAGGGGTGTAGAAGGTGACTCGCGGTGGCGCGCTCGAAACAGGTCGGCGGATCCAGAGCCTCAGCTCGGGGGAAGAACTCGGCGGTGCGTAGCGCTCAGGGGCCAGGCGCTTTTTGGTGCGCGCGGCCTGGCGCTCGTTGAACGCGCGCTGGTAGCTAGCAAGCTCTGCCTGCGGGTCATTCCGGTTCCCGACGAAGGCGAACGCGTTGGGATCTGACTCGACGCGAACGGCAGCCCAGATCCACGCCTGATCCGGGGAGTTTGAGAGCCCCCGTTTGGGGACGGGTAGCACGCTTTCGTAGGGCGGCAGCGCCAGCTCCAGGATCTCGAAGCCCGAGTCGGTGCCGCGACCAACGATCGACAACGGACGTGAGGTCTCGTGCACGATAGGCCGGATGCCGCCTGTTCGAAGACTTGCCCGCGGCGGCTCTGCGGCGAGCGCAGCCACAGGCGCTATAGCTGGCGTGGAACTCGCGGTCTTTGGAGCCTGCTTGGCCGCAGGCGCAGGCTGGTTCGTGCCGGCGCACGCTGACAGAAGCAAGAGGACAGGGAGGCGAAGCAACGAGACGTGTTGGCGCAGACGCATGCTAGCAGGGAGGATAGGGCCCTTGTGTTGGGAAAGGCCAGCGTCGGATTGCCCTTCCCCGAGGGCCTTGCTAAGCGCGCTCAGCCGCGAAAGGATTGGAGGCATGCAGAAGTGGGCGCTCTTCCTTGGGGTAACGCTGGCATCGGCATTCGCTGGGATTGACGCGAAGGCGCAGGCCTACGCGGCGGAGCAGGCGGTGCCGGTTCGCGTTCAAGTTTGGGGCCGTGAACCAGGTCTCGGTTATCAGCTGGAGCTCGTGCGGCCGCGCGATGTGGTGGTGGCGCGCTGCCCGGGCAATTGCTTCATCAACGTGGTGCCCGGAAGTTACCGATTGCGAGTGTTCGACAAGGATGGGAGCCCGCTGGGTGCTCGGGTCGTGCGTGTGGATCGATCTTGCGACTGGGTCGTGGGCCGCCCGGATGCCGCGGGACGAGACGCGGGGCTGACGATGGGGATCGCCGGGTCCATTCTAATTCCCGTCGGGTTCATCGCGACGCTGCCTTACCTCTTCATCGGCCTCTGCGAGGGGGACTGCAACGCGAATCGCGACGAGAAGGCCGAGTTCGCTTTGCTGGGGCTCGCCGCGATCATTACGGGTGCGGTGCTGACACCGATCGGCTGGGCCGGATACGCGCGCTCGCGATCGCCTCGGATCGAAATTCGCCCCGGCCTGACCCCAGTCGCAGAGCGCAGGCCTTCACTGGCCACGCGCAACGACTCCACCAAAGTTACGGGGCTGGAGCTCGCTGCGCTCACGGCCACGCTGCGATTTTGATCACTGGAGTCCGGCGGCCAGCGTCGGCGAAGCGATTTCGCGCTTTGCCGCTCGTCGCCCGGCCGCGCTAGGCTACCCTCGTCAGGTGCACGCGGGTTTTCGATGGCTCTCGGTCAGACTGGTCGCTCGGCTGAGGGATGCGTTTCGCGTCCCCGCCGCCCGTGATTGGGTGAGGGCGGGGAGCATCCTGACGCTTGGGACGTCGACGCTTGCTTGTGACTCCAGCTATCCCCTTGCACCCACGGCCTGCGATGAGTGGTGTCATCTCACAGAGCCGATGCTTGGTTGTAGCGGCTATAGCCCGTCCGAGTGTGTGGCGACCTGTGAGGAGCGACAGTTGGTGTCCGACCCGAAGTGTCAGCGTGAGTTCGCCGCCGCCTCGGGATGCTTGAACACCACCCCACAATCCTCGCTCAGATGTGTGGCCTATTTCGGCGATCCGCAGAACGGCGGCCCGTGCCGCCAAGAATACGAGTCGCTGATGGTCTGCATCTACTCGGGTCGCGTCATCCAGCAATAGCGGGCAAGGGCGTGCGCCCACGTTCTCGCTGCTCGACGCGGCGCTAGAAGGCGCCCTCGACACCCGCGCTCGGGATAGTAACCGGCCCGATTGACTCGTATTTGCAGGTGAAGGCGTTGCAATCGCCGTTGAGCGATTCTTTATTCAACGTCGTGTTGAGCACTTCGAAAACGACGCCCCACCACATGCGGTTCGGCACGATGTACCAGCGTTTCTGGAGCTTGACATCGAGTCGCCAGAACGCCGGTGTGCGCGGCGGTGCTTTCGCCGCCTCCAGGTACGCCACCTTCGAGGGGATCCCCGAGTAGAACAACCATCGCCCACCAAGGCGCCAATTGCGCCCCAAGTTGTAGGACACGCCAAGATTGAGCACGTGGGTGCGATCGGTGGTGGCAGGCCCCTCGAGTCGACCGGAACTTCGCACCGAGCGTGACAGGGTGTAAGCCAGGAATCCGCCCAGATCTCGGGATAGGCTCCGTTTGAGCATCGCTTCCACGCCCAGCGCGTGGCCGCCCGTGCGCAGGTTTTGGAGGTCGCCGCCGTTCGCGCCGTGCGCGGTTTGCTGCAGTTCTGCCAAGCTGATGATGTCCGTCATGTTGAAGAACGCGTTCTGGAACAGCGTCAGCGAGGCCTGAAAGTCGCGCGGGAGCTTGTAGGAAAGCCCCGCGCTGTGCTGCACGGCGCTCTGTAGGCCGCCAGCGAGCGAAGGCTTCAAACCCGGGATCGGCACGACGAAGCTCGGCGCTTGGTGCGCGAGCGCCAAGCCGTGAGTGACCTCGAGCTTGTCTGTCAGCGCGTAGCGCGCGCTGATGCGCGGATCGACGCCGAGGGCCGTGCGGTCGCCGGAGACATACAGATCGAGACGCAGCCCCGGAGTCACCTGCAGCCGCGGCGCCGCCTTCCACACGAGATCGGCGCGGACTCCGGCGCTCAGGTCGCGTCGCGCGTGATCGAAGCCGAAGTCGGGCTGCGTGCTCGTACTCATCGGTGCGGGGTCTGCAGGCGGGTCCAAGCCGCTCGCTGATCCATCGCTCGTGCTGCCGCTCGTGCTCGAGTCGGAACTACGCGTGTTGACCTGTTGAGAGAGTGATTCGAAGAGCAGGTCTGCTCCCGCGCGCAGTTCAAGATCCGGCGAGAGCCGTTGATCGAGCTCGCTGCGCACGCCCGCCAGATAGTCGCGGACTTGGACGGATCCGTTGTCCGCGCCGGTGCGATCACGGCCTAGCAAGAGAGCATTGCGCCAGTTGCCGTGCTCGATGTCGTGGTCCCAGCGCACATCCAAGCGATGAAATCCCACATCGACCACCGTATTTTCGCGGGTGGTCGGCGCGCTTTGCGCCCCCGTGCCGAGCAAGGGAGCGCTGTCATAGACGGTTTCCCGTTGTGACAAAAAGTCTCCGGCGCCAAAAACGAGAAGCTCGAGCTTATCGCGTGCGGCGACTTGGTAGCGCACGCGCGCCTGGTAGTCCCAATAGTTCAGCGTAATCTCCGGCACCAATAACGAGAGTACGAAGCCGGTGTAAGAGTAGCGGCCGCCCAACATGATCGAGCCGCGTCGATCGGCGAACGGCGCTTCCAGCATGGCGCCGCTGTCGATCTGTCGGATGCTCGCTTCGCCACGAAAACGATAGCCCGGCTCGGCCATCTCACCGGCGACGATGGCCCCTGCGAAGCGTCCGTAGCGTGCGGGGTAGGCCGCCGGATACAGGTCGACGTGGTCCACGAACGCCGGGTGCAGCACGCCTGGGCCTGCCGCGAAGTGATAGAGATACGGGACCGGGACGCCATCGAAGTAGTAGCCGACGTTGCCAGGTGGCGCCCCCCGCACGTAGAAATACGGCAATCCGCTGACGATCGGCACAACCCCGGGAAGTGATTCGATGGCCCGATAGGGGTCCCCGAACGCGCCCGGCATGTCGTGAATTTCAGCGCGCCCAAGGCGCTGGCTGAGCGGCTCTCGCTTGCCGACCACGAGCACTTCGTAGGTGGCGCCCGTGTTCCCCGAGTTCTCTTTTTGGGTTGGTTTGGGTGGCGCTGCCGATGACTCGGGGCCCGAGCGGGAGGCTTGGGGCGGCTCTGCCGGTTCAGCGCTGGGTGGCGTGAAGTGCAGCAGAAAGCGGATCTTGCTGGCGATGTTCTTGCCGTCGCGCGTGGCCGCTTGGAAGCGCCAGGCTTTGGTCGCTTCGAGCGCGCGCTCCGCAAACGGCGCCGCGCCTTGACTGACGCTGGCAGCGCTCACGCTGCCGTCCTCGGCGATCGTGAGGACCAGAACCACGTCGGCTTCGCCGGTCGCGTTCTCCGGGTAGGAGAGAGGTGTCGAAAGCGCGAGCGGGGGCGAGACGACTGGCGGCGTTGGAGGGGGCAGCGCCGGGCTGGGAGTCGTCGAACTCGGCGTGGGCGCTACGGCCTTCTCGTCGATCGAGACCGACTGCGCCTGAGCGGACGCAGTTGCGCTCAGAATCAGCGCCGCGAGCGCTGCTCGAACGCGGCCTGCCCGCCATCCAACCATCCCCCAATCGAGTAGCACGCGGGCCGGGGGTCAGCCCAGCGCTTGTGGCGGGCTTTCCGACCCCGAGTCGGCGAGCGGGAACCCGGAGAGCTCAGCGACCGCAGCGCGCGCTCGACGGCTGAGTGAGTGAACGTCCGTCGCCATCACATCCGCCGCGCTGATGGGTGCTCCAATTCGTACCCGGATCGGGTGCGGGCGCAGCAGCCGTCCATGCTTGGGGAGAATTCGACGGGTTCCCGAGATCCCCACGGGTAGGATGGCGGCGCCTGCGGCCTTCGCCAGCCGGAACGCGCCGGTCTTGAACTTGGCGACCTCATCCGCCGTGCCACGCGTTCCCTCGGGAAAGACCATGACCGCGGCGCCGGTGCGAACGTGGCTGGCAGCTTGTTCGAGCGAGTCCCGCGCGCTCGAGCGATTGCCTCGCTCGATCAGGATATGACGCCCCCAACGCAGCGCGGTTCCGACGAAAGGAATGCGCCCGAGCTCTCGCTTGGCAATGAATTGCGGGGGGCGCGGCAGGAGCGCGAACATCGCAGGCACGTCCATGTAACTCGTGTGATTCGCGACCACGACATAGGCCTGCTCCGGATGCATGTGTGCTTCACCGCTGACTTCGAAGTCGATGCCGCAGATCCGAAACAGGCCCTTCGCCCAATGGCGTTGCCAGCGATAAAAGAGGTCTTGGTCGCGCGTGAGCGTGCCCGCGATGACGCCGCCGGAGACGCACAGGACTGTCCACGTGGGCAGTACGAAAGCATTGAATGCGGCGCGAATTGTTCTCAGGAGGCCAAACACGGGGCGGACCATAGCACTCGCGTTCAGGCGGGCGACAATTGCGGAGCTTCTCGGAAGCTGGCAAGCTCTCCCGACCCAAGTGCCGGTGCTCCTCGAACCACGCGACCTCGTGCGGGACACGGGTTGGTTCAAGGCCAACTTGGGGGACGTCCAGGTCGTGTACCTGGATGCATTTGCCGACTCGGCAAACGCGCGATTTCTGAATTCCCTACGCGCCGACATCGACGCCATCGTGCCCGGACGTCGTCGAGGCATCCTCTACGAAGTGAGCGATCGCGTGCGCATTTCTGCGGCGCAACGCCAACAGGTCGCGCAGCTGTTTCAGGAGCGGCGCGAGGCCTTGCGCGCGGGCACCAGCGGCTACGCACTGGTAACCCCTTCCATGCTGGTGCGCGGATTCCTGGTGGCGGTTTTTTGGTTCGCTCCGCCGCCCTATCCTTACGCGGTCGAAGGGGAGTTGCGGCCCGCGCTCGACTTCCTCGCCAGCAAGCAGGAAAGCATCGATCCCGAGAGCGTCCTCATGAGTTACGCCGCTTTGAAGCGCAAACTCGGGGTGTGACGGGCCCTCCCAAACTTTTCCTGATCCTGGTTTGCTCGCCGGGCCGTCTGTAGGCCAGATGACCGAGACTCGCGCTGCTTCTCCGCTCGCTGGCGCTGGCGCTGGGCCGCGACGCCGTCGCCCTGCGGGCGTCGCGGTGGCGCTGCTTTTGGCAGCCTGCGCGGGGGGCCCTGCTGCTCGGGGCGGCGGGGCCGCCACAGGCGGCGTCGGGCAAGGCGGGACTGGGGCGGACGTCAGCTCGAATACCGGCGCGGCCCAAGGCGGCGGTGCAACCGCCAGCACGGCGTCAGGCGGTGTCGCGTCGGGCGGAACCGCGGGCGCTACTCTCGGAAGTGGCGCCGCTCCCTCGAGCGGGTCAGGCGCAGGGGCGACTTTGGGCGGCGGCTCCGGGGGCGCTACGATGGCGAGCTTCGGTGGCACCTCCGACGGCGGGTCGGGAGGTTCCGTTGCAGGAGCCTCGAGTGGGGGTTCGGGCGGCGTAAGTGCCTCGTCGCTGGAACAGGCGCAGCGTGCTTTCATCGACCTGCGCTTCGGCATGTTCCTGCACTTTGGGATTCTCACCTATACGGGCGCGTGGTCGGAGGCGAACCTTCCGATCGACGCATTCAATCCGACCAAGCTCGATCCCGCACAATGGGCCGCCGCCGCGCAGTCCGCCCACATGACCTTCGGCGTGCTCACGACGCGGCACCACGATGGGTTTGCGCTTTGGCCAAGCCAAGCGAGCGCGTTCAACGTGGGGCACATTTCTTGGCAAGGAGGACAGGGCGACGTCGTGCGAGCTTACGTCGATGCCTTTCGAAGCCGCGGCCTCAAGCCGGGCCTCTACTATTCGATTTGGGACAACACCGAAGGCATCGGCAACGGCCCCGTCACATCCGCACAGCTTACCTACATCAAGACCCAGCTGACGGAGCTGCTGACGAACTACGGGCCGATCCCCATTCTCGTGCTCGATGGCTGGTCGTGGCGAATGGGGCACCGGGCCGTCGCGTATCAGGAGATCCGTGAGCTCGTGAAGTCGCTGCAGCCCGATTGCCTGATCACCGATCACACCCACCTGGCAGATCCGTGGGACGTCGACATCGTCAACTTCGAAGAGCCGAGCGGCGTGTTCGCTCCGGCGACCAATACCTACGCTGCCGAGCAGGAGCAAAAGCTCAACGCCACCGGGGGCAACGATTGGTTTTGGGCGCCCAACATCGGCAGCTTGCTGAGCGTCTCGGCGATCGTGAACGACCACCTCAAACGCTTGGAGCCGGTCTGGACGAACTTTCTTCTGAATTGCCCCCCCAACCGAGACGGTCTCTTGGATGCGAGTATCGTCACCCGCCTCGGCGAGGTCGGCGCGGCCTGGTCGCCGAATGGTGCGCGCCCGCCGTTGCCCACCCAGGGCCCAGCGCTGGAATTCCCCTACACGCCGGTCGCAGCTAGCGCGACTAGCGGGAACGCCGCGAATGCCATCGACGGCATCAACGACACCGCAAAGAACACGCTTTGGCAAAGCACGGGAGCGCTGCCGGCCACACTCACTCTCGATCTCGGCGTGGTCCGCCCCGACGTGGGCATGCTTGCGTGCGTTCCGCGCTACACCAACGGCATCGCCCAAACCCAGGGCAACATTACCTCGTTCGGCGTCTCTACCAGCCAGGACGGAACGAACTTCACGGCACAGACGAGCGGCACTTGGGCCGCGGATGGGCGAATGAAGATCGCCACCTTCTCGCCCGTCGCCGCGCGCTACGTGCGTCTGGAAGCGCGCACGGCCAATGGCGCGGCAGCGATCGTGACGGAGGTGACCGTCGGGGCCCGTCGGAGTCCGCAATAACCCACGGGTCAAGCGAAACCCATGCCCGACAGGGTAAGTCGAGACCTTCCCCCGCACAGTAGCTCAATGAAATTAGAGACCTGACGGCGTCAGAGGTGTGGCGTGCCGTTTGCTTCCATAAGGTGCATGACTTCCACACTTGCTCCTGACTTCAGCCAGCCGCCACTCAGTCGCGCGCTGCGCGGGTCTGGTCCGTCGCCGGCGAGCCTGCGCGCGGCGGCAGAGCGCATTCACGTCCTCAGCGTGGACTGGCACTCGCTTCGCGGCGCGGCGTCGACGGGTCTGTGTGTTTCGACCGATGAGCAGCGCACGTGGTTGACCCTGGCCGCGCGCGAGGGCGCCTCGCTAGTCGTGATGTCGACGGACGAACGCCTCGAGCTGTTCTCGACCGAGCGCGATCGGAAGCGGGCCTTCCGCGCCGTGATGGAGTCGCTGGCCGCGTGCGTCAAAGAGCGTCCTGAACTCGGCAAGGCACGCACGGTCACTCGCATGGGTGGCGACGCGGTCCGTCACTTGTTTGCTCGAGTCGCCGGCATCGAGCCGAGTGGCACGCGCCCGTTCGTGGCGCACATGCATGCCGCCAGCACGGCCTCGTCGGCGATGGCGGCGCTCGGCCCAACGCTTGCGTCGCTCTTTCGCAATGCGGCAAACGTTGGCCGCCGCGTGCGCCTAGAAGCGCTGATCAGCGATCCGCTGCAATCCCTCGATGATCTCGAAGCGCTGAGCGCCGAGCGCATCGTCGAAGAAGAGCTGGCCGCTTGGCAAACCCAGGAGGCAGAGCTCTGTCGCGCCGAGGACTTCGCTGAGCAGTTCAGTATCGAGCCCGATGGCGAGGAAACTCGCGACAGTCGCGTCTTCATGGGTGACGAACCCGGCAGCCACGTGCGCATTCGCGTCGGTGATTTCATCGCTCCGGACACGCTTCCTGCGTCGCTGCGAGTCGTCGGTCAGCGCCGCTGATTCGGGATCCCGGCTCAGGCTCGCGCTGCTGAACGCCTGTCGGACGTACGTCGACGCTCTGACGACGGCGTGGCGAAATCATCGCGCGCGCGCCGGGGCACGAGCGACCGCTGGCCCGCACTCTCCCGGAACAGATGCCGTAGGGCGCCGAAGGTCGTGACCTGCATGAGCTGTGTGATGCGCTCGTGAACTCTGCACAGCGTTACCGAGCGCTGTCCGAATGCGAGCTCGACGAGGCGAGGGGAGTTCGCGTCGAGCCGCGCCGGAGCCAAGAAGTTCGCACAAACTTCGCAGTGTCGGGACATGTGCGCAGCGTGGCGCCGCTCTCCCGCGGCGGACAAGTTTTTGTGAACCGCGTCGCCGTTCGTCGCCGCCGGAGCCGCGCACGCGTGTGACCTTGTTTATCCCCTGACGCGATACTTCTCCTATAGAAGTACGCGCGAGAACGGGGTTATCGTTCACGGCTATGGGCTTGCCTCGTGGGGCGCTGCTAGGTGTGTTCGCGTTCGGAATGTTGCCGAACTGCGGGGGTGGCGATGCGTTTCAGAGTATGAGCCGCGGCGGCGGGAGCGGTAGCGAGGCAGTTGCTCCCTCTGGGGGCTCCAACGCAGCAAGTCAGGGTGGCGCTCGGGCAACCGGCGGCACCGCACTCGGTGGAGCAGCGGGCGCGGGAGGTTCGGGCGAGGCCCCCATGGGCGGCTCGGCGCTCGGGGGCGCCGCCGCTGCGAGCGGGCAGACTGCGTCGGCTGATGGCGGGGTGGCCGGAAATCCCGCAGCGGGCGGGGCGTCCCAGGGCGGCTCTGAGCAGCCGCGGGGTGGCTCGAGCGGAGCCGCGCAGGGCGGAGTCGCGCAGGGCGGAGTCGCGCAGGGC
>JAEUAF010000852.1 GCA_019695485.1 Sorangium sp. | reverse complement strand
GCTACTTCGAGCGCAGCGCGCTGCTGTTGCCGGCGGCGCACGCCACGTTCAGCTTGCAAGTCGAGCGCCTGATTCGTGAGGCTGGCAACCCGGCGCGGCGCGCTTTCCGTGCGCCGGGGTCACTCCTCAGCTGGCTCGACGACGTGCTGAACGACGCGGAACGGCGGCGTGCCAGTGATTTCTTGGCCTCTCCGTTGATTTAATCGAACTCCCAGACATGGCCATATTTCGACGAGGTTGGTTGCCGGGCGTGCTGTGGGTTTTCCCGGCGCTGGTTTCAAGCTCCGCCGTCGCTCGTGGGATGACGCTCGCCGTCGGGCCGGGCAAGGCCTTTGCCACGCCCTGTGCGGCCTTGGCCGCGGCACAGGATGGCGATCGCGTCGAGATCGACGCTGCGGGGACGTATACGGGCGACGTATGCGCCATCACGGCCAACACGTTGACCATCACCGGCATGGGCGGCCGCGCTCACATCGATGCCGGCGGCAAGAACGCGCAAGGCAAGGGCATTTGGGTGATTCAAGGTCACGACACGGTTGTCGAGAACATCGAGTTTTCTGGAGCGAGCGTGCCAGATCAAAACGGCGCTGGGATTCGTCAAGAGGGCTCGAACCTTACGCTGCGGAATTGCTTTTTCCACGATAACGAAAATGGGATTCTGAGCGGTGCCGACGCGAGTAGCGAGATCTTGATCGAGTCGACGGAATTTGCTCGAAACGGCTTCGGCGATGGCTACTCTCACAACCTCTACATCGGCACCATCAAGAAATTCACCCTGCGCGCCAGCTACTCGCATTCGGCGAAGATTGGTCACCTCGTCAAGTCACGCGCGCTCGAGAACCATATTCTGTACAATCGCCTGACGGGGGAGGCGGATGGCACCGAGAGCTACGAGATCAACCTGCCCGACGCCGGCACCTCCTACGTCATCGGCAACTTGATTCAGCAGGGTCCCACGACCGACAACGCCGCCATGCTCGATTTCGCGAGTGAGAGCGCCAAGAACGGCGGACAAGGCCTGTATGTCGTCAACAACACCTTCGTGAACGAACGTGGCGGCAATTCCGTCTTCGTCAGCGTCGGGAGCGCCTTCAGCAGCGCGGCCGTCGTCAAGAACAATGCGTTCGTGGGGCCTGGCACGGCAGTGAACCAAGCGAGCGCGATCCAAGCGGGCAACGTCCTCACATTGGACGCGGGTCTGGTCGACGTGGCTCATTTCGACTACCACTTACTCCCCGGCTCGGCGTGCCAAAACCAGGGGGTGCCCGCCGGCAACGCGGCCGATGGCAGCTCCCTCGTCGCGGACTTCGACTACGTTCATCCGCTCGGAGTCGAGCCTCGCCTGAGCGATGGCGCGATCGATAGCGGCGCCTTCGAATTTATGAGCGGCGTGGCTAGCGGCGGCAAGACCGGGAGCAGCGCGGGAGGCGCACCAAGCCCGAAGGGTGGGAGCTCAGCGACCGCAGAGGGTGGGAGCTTAGCGACCGCGGAGGGTGGGAGCTTAGCGACCGCGGGCGGAGGTGCCAGCGCGGCGGGCTCGAGCGAGGCGAGCGGCTGCGGCTGTCGACTGGCTCGCGGGGAAAACTCGAGCGTGCTGGTGTGGGCGTGGCTGCTCGCGCTACCGCGCTTGCGGAAGCACCGGCCCCCGGGGAAACGGGCTGGCCGTCAGCGCAACAGATCGTAGCGATCTGCGTAGGCTTCGAAGGCCTCGGGGGTGTTGGTGCCGAGATCCAACTCGAAATGGACGCCGCGTCCGCTGTCGGGCGCAAGCTCACCAGGGATGTGAACCGACGCTTCCGTGAGCACGGTCGGTGGATCCGCGAGCGGGCTATCGACGGGCACCGCGTGCTCGAGGCCGCGCACTTTGAGTCCGAGGTCGCGCTCTGCCTCCTTGCTCACGTTGTGAATGCACGCAGAAACAGGGTGGCGTGGGCCGGCACCGGCGCCCACGCGCAACGAGCAAACGCGCACGTCGCCGAGCGCTTGGATGATGCGCGTCAGATACGGCGCTTCGTCTTCACGCAGCGCCTCGCGCAGACCCAGTACCGCATCCTTGGCGCGTGGATCGGCGAGAAACGCGAGCAACATCGCGCCGTGCAAGCGGACCGGCCGGTTGTGCGCGGTGAGTAGCTCGGCAAGCCGGTTGGTTGGCGCGGAATCCTCGCCGTTCGGGCCAATATCTCCGGTCGTGGGGTTCTGGATCTCGAATTCGGTGCCTTCCGCTTCCACGCTCCATTTGATGGCTTGACCGGGGAGCAGCGGGCCTTCGAAGAAGAGCGAGCGATTCGAGACCTGGGTGCGCTTGGTCGAGGGCGGCGGATCGCGATCGTAGAAGAGCACCATCAACGCGACTTCATCGAGCTCCTTGCTGGAATTGTTGACGACCGCGATGTCGAGCTCGAGGTGCTTCTTGCGCTTGCTCTCGTCGGGGTTCTTTCCGAGGCGGATGTGTTGAGAGAGGAGTAGTACGCTCAGGCGGGGGATCGGTGAAGCCCATAGCGCTGAGTCCGGGTGCGTGCAGCGGCACTCGCCGCTCAGCGTCACGCCGTCCGAGGAGGGCGGTTCCGTAGGCGCGGGTCGTGCTGCATTCGCCGTCACGCGCGCGGGCGCTGCGCTCGCTGGGTTGGCTTCTGTTGCGTCGTTCTGTTTCGGCGGCGGAGCCATCACGCGATGTGTCACGCGCTCGACGGCGCCTTCGTTCGTGGTGACCCAGCGCGCGACCAACAGCACGCCGAGCACACCCGCTGTCAGAGTGATCACGATGGCCAGCGTCGTGCGCGGCAGCAGCCCCTGAAAATCCGCGACATCGAGTAGTTTCTCGGCCGGGGGCTGGCTGCGCGGCGCGTGCAGCAACGTCGGGAGGTAGTGGCCGAGCTCCATCACGAAGCTTCGCAGCGCGGCTTGTTCGTCACCCGTCGACGCTAGATTGCGATCCAACACGAAGCCTGTGCCGAGTAGCGCGATCGCGGCGAGCACGGCGAGTCCGATCGCGGCCCCAGCGCTGGTTTCCGGCGATGAGCGTAACAGCCACGCGCCGAGGATCATGGCGGCCACCAGGGCGGCGCCCAGCGTCGCGATGCGCACCACCAAGCGTTGCTTGGCGAGCTCCTCAGGCGGGAGCGCGCGTCCGCTCGCAAAGTGCGCCAAGGCGAGGCGGTTCAGCGGCGTCAGACGGTGGTCGAACGCAACGAAGAGCTGATCGCCCTCGACGCGCGCTTCGCTCACCTGGGTCCAGGGAGCCGTCAGGCCCGTCCCCGAGGCCAACGCGCCCGGCGCGTAGCCTTGACTGAACGCGCCTACGCCGAGATACGCCACGAACAGGCCGTGCGGCGTGCACTCGAGCTCCACGCTGCCGACCGCGTTGCTGCGCTCGCTCGGGATGGCGACGGCGCGGTACCTCATGCGGGGGCGAAGCCTAGGCGGCTTTGCCTGCCCAAGCCAAAAGCCCCCGCCAAACCTGCGAAATGCCGCACAAAAGATAGGCACCCCGGGTGCTCAGGAATACCCGGGGTGCCCATAGCCACCCAATCCCGACGTGCCGTGAAGCGGTCGGTTTGGCTACTTCCCGAGTCTGCCCTGAGCATGTTTCTCGAAGGTGTCGAGCGGCTTTCGGCGAAGCGCTGGTGAGCCATCACGCGCGGGTTCCGGCGACGGCGTCCGCGAACGCGGCCACGCGCGCGAGCAAGATCTCGAAATCGTAGTCCAACGTGACCACGTGGTACGAGCGCTCGAACAGGAGCTCCTCCGCTTGCGGTAGGAGCTTCAAGAGCGCCGCGGAGTTTGCTGGGGGCACGCTGTGGTCTTGCTTGGAATGGGCAACCAGGACGGGACACTTGAGGCGTGACAGTTGCTCGCGCACGCGCGGCAATTCGCGCACCAGAGAGTTGCCGGCCGCGGTCGGCACCCAGTCATACGCGCGTTCACTCACCCCCGGCTTGGCGATGTCGTCCTTGCGAAGCCCGGCCAACATCGCGGGCGCGAGCGGCAACACGTACTCGAGCAGCGGGGCGATCTTCACGATCGGGCCTTCGCGATCCAAAATCAGCGGGTTTACCGCGATCACGCCGGCGAAGCCGCGCTCGTCGCCGCTCGCCACGTCCAACACCAGGGTGGCTCCCATCGAGAAGCCGAGCAGCACTACGTGGTCGCATGCTGCGCGCAGGCGAAGCGCCGTGCGTTCGACCTCCTGCCGCCAGTCGGCGTAGCGGGTCTTTTGCATGTCGCGGACGTGCGTGCCGTGACCGGGCAGGCGCGGCACGTCCAGCCGAAAGCCGAGCTCACAGAGCTTCTCCGCGAGTGGCCGCAGTGAGACAGGGTTACCGGTGAAGCCGTGCACGAGCCCCAATCCGACGCGCGCGCGCGCGGGGTGCTCGGTCGCGTTGCCGGACGCGCTCCAAGCCTCGGCGCCCGGCATGACCGGATACTCTTCAGCGGGTGCGTTCAAAATAGGGTCCCTTGTTTGGTTTCACCGCGATAGGGGTGGCCGAGGTGCTCGTAGGCTTTGCGCGTCGCGATCCGACCGCGCGGCGTGCGGCCGAGGAAGCCTTGCTGCAAGAGGTATGGCTCGTAGACGTCTTCGATCGTGTCGCGTGCCTCGGCGAGTGCGGCCGCCAGAGTCTCGACCCCGACCGGGCCGCCGTCGTAGTGCTCGATCAGGATGCCGAGCAGCCGGCGATCCATCTCGTCGAGCCCGGCCAGATCGACGCCCAGCCGCTCGCAAGTAAGCTCGACGATGGCGTGGTCGATCTTGCCGCTGCCCTCGACCTCGGCGAAGTCTCGTACGCGGCGGATCAGGCGGTTCGCAACGCGCGGCGTCCCGCGCGAGCGCTGGGCGAGCTCCTTCGCGCCGCGTTGATCGCAGGCTAGGCCGAGCAGCCGCGCGCTGCGCAGCGCAATCCGCTCAATCTCCTCGACCGGGTAAAAATCCAGACGAATCGTGACCCCGAAGCGCTCTTGCAGCGGCTTCGTGAGCAGCCCCGTGCGCGTGGTGGCGCCGACTAGCGTGAAGGGTCGGATATCGAGGGCAATGCTTTCCGCAAACGCGCCATCGCCGGTGGCGACGTCGATGCGAAAGTCTTCGATGGCTGGGTACAAGAACTCTTCCACCGCCGGGCTCAAGCGGTGGATCTCATCGATGAACAAGATGTCGCCGCGCTCGAGGCGCGTGAGGATACCCGTGAGCATGCCCTTGTGCTCGATCACGGGGCCGCTCGTGACGTAGAGCTTCACGCCCATTTCATGAGCGAGAATGTTGGCGAGCGTCGTCTTGCCTAGGCCCGGGGGGCCGCAGAGCAGGATATGGTCCAACGGCTCGCGGCGCTTGCGCGCGGCCTGCGTGTAGACGCGCAGGTTGTCCTTGTGCTTTTCCTGACCGATGAAATCATCGAAGGAGAGCGGTCGGAAGATGCGATCGAAGCGCTCTTCGTCGCCCTGAGCGGCGGGTGTGACTAGCCGCGATTCTTCCGGAGATTCCGGGCTGACGCTCCTTTTCTTGGCCATACTGAATCGGCCGGGACTCTACATCACGAGCGTTCTGGGTGCCATGCTCGCTTCCCTTTCGGCAAGCGCGCCTTCGGGATGCTGCTGATGGGTGGGGCTCGGAATGGCAGCGCCACCAGCAGCGCGCCGCCCCGCGGCCGCGCCGCGACGTCCAGCCGCCCGCCGTGGAGTTCAGTGACCGCGCGCGCCAGCCGCAGACCGAGAGCCAGGCCGCGGTGTTCGCCGACGCCAGGGTCACGATTCGGATCGAGCATGGACTCTAGTCGGGTCATGCTGAAGGTGCTGCTCTCGAGCTCGACCTCGATGATGAGCAGATAGCTGTCGCGGACGCTCGCTGTGACGCGCACGGTCGGTGCTTCGCTGGTGCGCAAGGCGTGCGCCACGAGCGTCGCGATCGCGCGCGGCATGCGCACGTGGTCGACGCGCAGCGTGGGCATTTCCCCGGTCGTTTCGATGACCACGGGCTTCTCGAATTCGGCCGCCAATTCGCGGCCCTTCTGCGTCGCATCGTTCAGTAGGGTGGCGACCTCGGTTTCGTCGAGGACGAGCTTTACTTGGCCAGCTTCGACGCGCGCGGCGTCGAGAATGGTCTCGATCAGCGCCAAGAGCTCGCGACCGCGGTGCTCGATCACATTGAGGCTCTCGGCTTGACCGGCGCTCAGCGGCTCCGTCTTGCGGACGAGCTCCGTGAAACCCAAAATCGCGTTGAGTGGGCTCTTGAGGTCGTGGCTGACGCTCGCGAAGAACAGCCCGCGCATGCGCGCCGCCGCTTTGCGCGCCTCGATCGCCCGCTCCTGTGCCTTGGCGAACACCCGAAAGCGTTGGGCCAGGCGCTCGATGGCGAGGCCAAGCTTCGCGATCACTTGGAAGCGCGCTGAACGCACGATGCGCGCGCCGCTCGTGAGGCCACTCACCACCACGTCCGTGCCGAGCTCGCGCACGTTGCGAGTCGCGCTGCGCAGGTCGGAGCCGAGTGAGCCGCCGAGCTCCGCGCCCAGGTAGCCGGCCACCGCCGCTGCTAGCAGCGTCACTATCACCGAAGAAAGACTGAGGAAGCCGACGGTCGATCCGCTGAAGCGAATCTCTGCGCTGCCGGTGTCGAGCGGCGCGCGCAGGTGGGCGGCGCCGTCATCGCCGCGCATGACCGCGTAGTTTGCCTGCGTGCTGTTGCGGCGCGCGGAGAATCCGAGGGCGCGCCCGCGCTCGAGCGCCGCGTCGATGCCCGACAACGGCACCAGTCCGGGCCCGGCCTCGAGCGCTGCTCTCGCAAAGACACGCGCGGTTTCCTCGCGGTCGCGCTCGTCAGCGCGGCGCACGTGAGCGCTCACGATGAGCGCCGCGCCGAGCGCCAGGAACACGACGGGCGTCATGATGGCTGCCAGCATGCGCCGCGAAACACGCTGACCGAGCGCTTGCTCGCGCTCGGCGTCCTCCACGACTTCACGCATCACCTCGTGCGGAGCAAGCTCCAGCGTGGCACCGAACGCGGCGCGGATCAGCGCGAACAACGGCAACGACGCGGCCGCCGTGATCACCGCACCGACGAGACAGAGTGTGATGCCCGTGGTCAGATCCAAAATCGGCGGGCGCAAGCCGACCGTGAACGCGGCGATGCCCGCTCCAGATGGTATGAGCCAGCCTGCCAGGACCCGCTTCGGTTCATCACTGAAGAGCAACAGATCGCGCGGTTCGACGCCCTGCGAGCCGACCGCCAGCGCACGTAGCAAATAGCGGTAGCGCAGCAGGCGCAGCGCCGCGAAGAGGCTGCCCGCGACGCCGCCTGTGGCCACGCCGAGCGCTAGCGCTCCGGCGCCCTGGGCGGCGACGTCCCCGTTTAGAAGCAGGAAGTACGGAGTCAAGATCCCCACCAAGGCGGCCGAGCCCAGGGAGAAGCCGATCTCGATGCCGACCACGCGCGGCACGAGGCGGGTGGCGGCGGCGCTCATGTCTCCCCCGTGATTTCGAGTTCCGAGGTGAGCGTTTGGCGTGACGGTGCCGGCGCTCGAGGCGGTGCAGGGGGCGGGCGGGCCGGCAGCACCACCGTGAAGGTCGAGCCCTTACCGAGCTCGCTACGCAGATCGATGAAGCCGCGGTGCATCTGCACCAGCCGGCGCGTGATCGCCAACCCGAGCCCGGTGCCGGTGCGGCGCCGCTCGACGTCCAGAGACTGGAAGTACTCCTGGTAAATCGCCTCACGCTCTTCGGGTGCGATGCCCGGCCCGCTGTCGGAGATAGCGATGGCCACGCCGCCGTCGCGCGGATCGACGCGCACTTTGACGCCGCCCCGCTCCGTGAACTTGACGGCGTTGCCCACGATATTGCCGATAATTTGGCGCACGCGGCGAGCATCCGCGTAGGCCGTCGCTGGCTTGCCGAACACTTCGATGCTGATGCCCTTGGCGTGCGCGGTGACCTCCGCTTCGCGCGCGACCTCGATCGCCACGGGGAAGACGTCCATTACGCGACACTCGAGGCGCAGCTCGCCCGATTCGAGCGCGGACAGGTCCAAGATATCGTTGATCAGCGCGCCCAGGTGACCGCCACTCGTACGTACGATCGTCAAATTCTCGCGGGCATCGGCCGAGAGCGGCCCGTCCACCTCGCTGAGCAAGACGTCGGTGAAGCCCAAGATCGCGTTCAACGGCGTGCGTAGCTCGTGGCTCAGCGCCGCGAGGAACGCGGTGCGGTCGCGGTCGTAGGCTTGCGCGCCTGCTAGATCTTGGCGATACGCGCGCTCCGCGGCGGTGAAGCGGTCGACCAGCAAGTTGAAGGCGTTCGTGAGCAGCCCCACCTGGTCGACCGATCGTACCGGAATGTGACGACCGACCGGCTCGCTGCCTTCGCGCGCCATCTCGACGATGCGCTCGCGCACGAAGCGCACGTCTGAGTCCAGATCGCGGGCGAGCGCGAAGGCCACCAGGGCGGCAGCGCCGACCAATAACGCCGTGAGCGTGGCGACTGAGACCATCAGCGAGCCGCTCGCGAAGGGCTTTTCGGGCGCGCTCACCAGCGCGACCAACGATAAGTGCTCGTTCGGCGGCAAGAGCGGCGCGGCCATGAAGCGGGCCGTGCCAAGGTGCGTGCGGGCTTCCCCCTCCGAAGCGACCAGGAGCTCGACGACGCGCGTTGCACTCGGCACGCCGGAGGTCGCATCGACCACGACGCGGCCGTCCTGCTCCACCAGCAACAGCTCGGCGCCGGAGCGCTGCGCGGCACGCTCGATGAGCTCCGGCCGATCTTCGACCGGGGTCGCGCTCACCCGCGCTGCCAGCGTGAGCGCCAGCACGCGGCTGCGCAGCTGCGCCGAGGCGTCACTTTGCTCGCGCAAATACGCGGTGCCGAAGGTGGCGATCGCGACGGCCGCAGCAATCCCCACCACCACCACGGCGGCGGGCGCCAAGGCCACGAGCGGAAGCTTGCCGCGGTATTTCAAGTGAACCTAGCGTAGACCAAATCGCCTCGCGCCGCCTCGGGCCGCGCAGGGGCAAGCCCCGCCAGTCGCAAAAGCCGAGGGCAATTTCGGCTCAGCTGCCCGCTATTCGTCGGTCGACAGCTTCGCGAATAGGGCGTGGTCGAGCCAGCGCGAGCCCACGAGCTCGGCCTGGCGCGCGATGCCCTCGAAACGAAATTCGAGGCGCGCGATAACGCGCAGACTGGCCACGTTGTCGGTCGCCGCCGCGCAACGCAGCCGATGCACGCCCATGCGTGAGAAAGCAAAGTCGACCGCTGCGCGCGCGGCTTCCGTCATCAAGCCGCGACCCGTGGCTTCGCGTCGCAGCCAATAGCCGAGCTCGCACGAACGATGCAAATGCACGCAGGAATCGAGGCCCACTACCCCGAATAGCTCGCGCGTCTTCTTGTCGCGAATCGCGAAGCGCACGGCGCGTCCGGCGTCCCAGTCGATGGCGCAGGCGTCGCCATAGCGCAGGCTCGCGTCCCGCGTGCTGTTGAAGGGCACCCACGGCAGCCAGCGTTCGAGGTGCCAGCGTGAGCCTTCGACCGCGTCCCACAACTCGGGACCGTCGTTGACGTCGATGGGCAAGAGCACGGTGCGCGCGGTCTCCACGGGGTTCCGACGAAACGAGCCCCGCGCCGGGATCGTCAGCAATTGCGGCGTCGGTTGTGCGGCGGGTGCACTCGGCATCAAGGGCACTCCGCGCGCGCCGCGAAGACCTCGAGATGAGCCGCCTCATAGTCCCGGAAAGCGACGTACCACTCGCCGCTCTTGGCGCCTCGCACGATGTCCGGCGCCGGTTGAATCCCACTCACGCGACTGATCACGCTGGCAAGTCCCACGCCGTCGCGCGTCAGCGGCGCGAGCTTGAGCCGCGCGCCCTCGAACCAGGCCACCACCACGCCGCGGTCGTCGCTCGAGAGCGCGGGGCCCGCACCCTTGCTGGCAAACGTGCGGTGCCACAAAGGTCCGCGTTCGCGATCGACGAACGCCATGAACCCTCCGGCCTTCTCCTCGTCCCAGACCGCGAAGCAGCCTTCCTCCGTGCAGGTCAAGCGCGGCGGCGTATTGTGGTTGCCAGGCGAGGTGAGGGCGCGCAGCGTGCCCACGACTTCATCCGTCTTGATCGGGCCCGTGTTTTTGCCCATCTTGCGCACCACCCCGCTCGTCAGATGGGGATCCGAGAGCGGAATCGACTGGAGCATCATCTGCACGCGCTGCCCGCCGAGGTCGCGCGCGAAGACCAGCGAGACCTGCGTCTTGTCGACGAACACGGCGGCGGTGCGTGGCTGGCGAGCGGCACCGGCGGGTGGGCGCAGCGCCGTGAGCCGCACGATGTCGGCTAGTGGCTCGAGATCGGCGCCCAAATGGCGCGCGACGACGTCGCTGCTTCCGCCTTCGAACTCCTCCTCCCAGACCGCCCATACGTCGCCCGCAGGGCTCGCGGCGATGGCTGGGTAATAGTCGCCCTTGCGAGTCGACGACAACTTGCGAAGGCTGGTTTCGATTTTGCCCTCGGCATCCAACATGCGCGCGTAGACGCCGGGTTCCTTGCCGCCATCGTCCCAATAGATCAGGGCGAGCCTGTCGCCGACCTGCAGAATCTGGTACTGGCGCACGTTCTGCGCCTCCGGAGTCACCGTGATCGGCGTGGAAATGCGGCGGAGCGACGCGTCCAGGAGCACCGTGAACGCCTGACGGCGTCGCGCATCCTGGTGGTTGTCGACCCACGAAAAAATGGTTCCCTTGGAGGTGAACGCGATACTGGGGCGCGACACCGGCACGTCGAGCTGGAACGGGCGCGGGCGCGACACGCCCGTCACTTTGCACTTGCCAGCTTCCTCGACTGCGACCGATGCATGCGAGAGTAGCGAGCGCGCCGCCGGCTTGGCACCGTCTTGGAACGCCAAGCGAAAGGCTTCGACGGCGCGCACGGGCTCGCTGCGCAAGAGCTCCTGCGCTTCGCTGATCTTACGCGCGTAGCTTTCACTCTCGACGTCGGCCATTACGGGCTCGGGCTTGGGCGCCTTCTTCGGTTTGGGCGCTGCCACGACGTGCGGCACGCTGGCCTGCGTTGGGCGCGCCGCCGGCTTGCCGGGCGGGTGCAGCAGATAGAGCCAAGTTGCGTACGCGCCGAGGGCGACCGCGGCGAGCACCATCAGCAGCGAGACGGCGCGCAGACTCGAGCTTCGCACTGGTGGCGGCTCGGTCGACATCACCATCGGCTCGCGCGCGCCCGGCGGAGGATTGCTCGGCTCGTGTCCGCTGCCGAGTTCGGCACGCGCAGCGCTCGGATCAGCGGCGGACCTGGCGTCACGTTCGGCCGCTGCCAAGAGATGGTCGACCTCGGCGCTGTCGACCTCGCTGTTCAAGGGGCGGGTGCCGCCTTCCTTGGGAAAGAGCGCTTCGTTTAGCGACTCCGCGAACTCCTTGGCCGTTTGGAAACGCTTGCTTTCGTCGCGGTTCAACGCGCGTTCGAACCAGCGCTCGAAGGTCGGCGGCAAGTCGGGGCGCAGCTTGGACGGCTTCGGAAGCGGTGAGTTTGCGATTTGGGCGAGGATCATGGCGACGCCCTGCTCCACGCTCCACACGGTTTGCCCAGTCAGGCATTCGTACACGATGCAGCCGAGCGCCCACAGATCCGCACGGTGATCGACCTCGCCCTGGCCCTTGGCCTGTTCGGGACTCATGTACGCGGGCGTACCGAACAGCGCCCCCTCGCGCGTCAGGCGCACGGATTGAGCGTCGGGGCCGCCCGATTCGTAGAACTTGGCGAGCCCAAAATCGACGATTTTGGCCAGTAAATGGCCCTCCTCATCCTGCGTGAGGAAGATGTTCTCGGGTTTTAGATCGCGGTGCACGATGTTCGATTCGTGCGCCTTTGCGAGTCCGCGCGCGGTGTGCGTCGCGACGCGCAGCGTGGTCTGCGAGTCGAGCTGACGCAGGCGCGTCATCATGTCGTACAGACTCTCGCCCTCGAGCAGTTCCATCACCAGGAACGGCCGCTCCTCGTACATCCCCGAATCGTAGACATCGCAAATGTACGGGCTTCGAATCGACGCAGCGGCGCGCGCTTCGCGGATGAAGCGTTCGCGCACGACGCGTGACGTGATGAGTTCGGCGGCGAGGATTTTGACCGCCACCCGCTTGCCGATGTCGATGTTCTCCGCCTCGTACACCGCGGCCATCCCGCCCCGGCCTATCTCACGGGTGATGCGGAACTTGCCCTCGAGCACGGTTCCGATGGGGACTTTGGAGGTGTTGGTCGTGGCCATGCCGGTGACGGGCCGCTCGGGACTATATTGGGGCGCGGTCTAGATCGAATAGGGCGCGCGTGATCCTTCTCGCTGGTCTGTCTGCGTCGGGCGGTTGGCCGGGTTGGCAGACGGTTGCAGCGAGAACTGATTTCCGGCAGCGCGGCGTTGAGTCGATGGGCAGCGCGTCACCTTACTCGGATCCGAGGGCTGCGGGCTCGCCGTTGGCGAGAACCCTGATGCGAATCATCTAAGCACATATAATTACTGAGAATTATGGCCCATTGGCGGGGGCGCGGACGGGCTCGATCCGAGGGCGCGGAAGCAGGGAATGTCATTTCGCATCGTGAGACTCGATGCCGAAACACTGCCGAAACGTCGGGCCCGCTACTCGGGCACAGGCGCCCGGAAGTCGGCGCGGAATTCAGTTCGATCCCACCCGGGCTCAGAAGTGGGTGGCCTCGTGGGGCGAAGCCCCCGAACAAACGGAGAACGAGATGAAGAAGGTCGAGGCGATCATCAAGCCGTTCAAGCTGGACGAGGTCAAGGATGCCCTGTCCGAGGTCGGCATCCAAGGCATGACTGTCACCGAGGTGAAGGGCTTCGGGCGCACGGGCGGCAAGAAAGAAGTGTACCGAGGCTCGGCTTACGTCGTGGACTTCGTGCCGAAGGTCAAGCTCGAGATCGTGGTGCCCGATCAGATGGTGCACCAAGTGATCGACGCGATCGAGAAGAGCGCGAAGACCGGCCGCATTGGCGATGGCAAAATCTTCGTCATTCCGATCGACGAAGCCGTCCGCATTCGCACCGGCGAGCGCGGCGAAGAAGCCATCTAGGGTTCGGCTCTCGGCTCGGCTGGCCCGCCCGTGCGGAGACCCGGCCGAGCCGATGACCCGCGCTCCCACCCCGCAAGGCTCGCTGGAGCAGGTGTTGGGTCGGCCAGGCGGCAGGGCGTCGCCCTTGTGCTTTGCCCGGTGACGTTGGCAGCGATTCAGGGCAAGTACTCGCTGACGGAGAACACGATCCGATGGATGCGAAGCAAGCGATCGACCTCGGTAAGAGCGCAAGCGCGGTGATGGTCGACCTGAAGTTCGTCGACCTGCTCGGCAAGTGGCAGCACACGTCCGTTCCTATTCATCGGCTCACGCCCGAGTCGTTCGAAGAAGGCTTTGGCTTCGACGGCTCGTCGATTCGAGGCTTTCAGCCGATCAACCAGAGCGACATGCTCCTGATCCCGGACGCTTCCACGGCCGTCTTGGATCCGTTCTGCAAGCATCCGACGCTGTCGTTCATCTGCACGGTCGAAGACACCATCACCCGCCAGAGCTACTCGCGCGATCCGCGCTACGTGGCCCGCAAGGCCGAGGCCTATCTGAAGTCCACAGGGATTGCAGACACCGCCTACTTCGGGCCCGAGGCGGAGTTTTTCATTTTCGATGACGTTCGCTACCATTCCGGCAAAAACGAAGCGTTTTATTCGATCGATTCGCGCGAAGCAGAGTGGAACAGCGCGCGCGACGAAGGTCCGAATCTAGGCCACAAGATCCGCCACAAGGAAGGCTACTTCCCGGTGCCACCGCAGGATTCCCAGCAGGATCTGCGCACCGAGATGTGCCTCGAGATGATGAAGCTCGGCATCGAGGTCGAGGTGAGCCACCACGAGGTGGCGACCGCGGGCCAGGGCGAAATCGACATGCGCTACGACAGCTTACTCGCCATGGCGGACAAGCTGATGTGGTTCAAGCATGTCGTGAAGAACGTCGCTCACCGCAACGGCAAGAGCGCGACGTTCATGCCGAAGCCCATGTTCGGGGACAATGGCAACGGTATGCATTGCCACCAGTCGCTGTGGCTGGACGGAAAGCCGCTGTTTGCTGGTGACGGCTACGCCGGGCTCAGCGATCTCGCGATTTACTACATAGGCGGGATCCTCAAGCACGCGCATTCGCTCGCCGCGTTCACGAACGGCACCACCAACAGCTATCGGCGCTTGGTACCCGGCTTCGAGGCACCCGTGAACCTCGCCTACTCGAACCGCAATCGGTCTGCTGCGATTCGCATCTCGAGCTACTCGCCGTCACCGAAGTCGCGTCGGCTCGAGCTTCGCTTTCCGGACCCGACCTGCAACCCGTATCTTGGGTTCGTGGCGATGCTGATGGCGGGCCTCGATGGGATCCAGAATAAGATCCATCCCGGAGATCCGCTCGAGAAGGACATTTACGCTTTGTCGCCAGAGGAGCTGAAGGACGTGCCTCGCATGCCGGCCTCGCTCGATGACGCGCTGCTGGCGCTCGAGGAAGACCACGACTATCTCATGCGCGGCGACGTCTTCACCCGCGACCTCATCGAGATGTGGCTCGACTACAAGCGCGAGCACGAGCTTCAAGCGTCGCGCCAGCGACCGACCCCGTT
>JAEUAF010000778.1 GCA_019695485.1 Sorangium sp. | reverse complement strand
CGCCGCCGCCGCCTCGGAACGTGTCCATCAAATACTTGGCCATCGCGCTGATCGCTTTTTCGAGGCCGAGCCGCACCACGCTCTCCAGTCCCGCCCGCGCGAGGCTGAGACCGATCGTCGCCATGATGGCTTTCCACGGATTCTCGGCGGCCCAAGAGACCGTTTTGCCGAAGATGTCCGCAAGTTGTAGCATCCGCGGCCCGAGCTTCTCGAGCTGTGGCAGCGTGCGCGCCATCATCCCTTGGGTGATGCCGTCGAGCGCGCTCATGAATTGCTGAGCCTTTACGTCCGGCGATTCCATGCGCTCCGCGTCGAGCTTTTCGATCGAGGACTTCACGCTCTCGACGTTCGTGAACTTCTCGATCGCGGCGTTCATGGCTTTCATGCCGGCCGCGTTCGCGTCAGCCTTCGACGCCCCGCCGCGCGCTGCTTCGTTCCTCGCGTTGATGTACTGCAGCCGCAAAGCCTCCGCGGGCTTCGATGCGACCGTGCTCATCAGCATCTTGTTCATTTTCAGCGGGTCGCCCGCTGTGTGCGTGATGACGTCCCGGAGGATGGCCATCGGGTCGCGCAGTTTTCCAGGCTCGCTTTGCGAGTAGACCTCGACGCCGGCGGCCTTGAATTGCTTCACGCGCGCTGCGGTCTTGAGCTGGTTACTGAAGCGCGAAACGCTCGTGAACGCCTCCGCCGCGCTCGACGCGCCACCGGTCTTGCGTGCTAGCTGCGCGAGCGCGCCGAGTGACACGATGTTTCTCCCCTCGTCGCCCTCGAAGCCGCCGGCGGCCGCTCCGATCTTCGGGAACAGCTTCGCTTGCTGTCCGATCTCGAGCGAGCCCTTCGCGCCTTGCATGATCGCTGCGTCGATGATCCCGAGCGTGGCCTTTTGCTTGTCCTTTACGCCCTCTCCCAGGTGGCTGTAGATGTCGCCGGCGAGCGCCATCATCTCTTCCGGCGAGGACGACGCCGCGCCCGCGCGCTTGAGGATTTCAGGCGCGATCCCGAGCGCAGCCGTCGGCGCGCCAGTGGTCTTGCCGAAGTCGACGACGCCGGCGGCTACCTCCTGATTACTGAACCCGCGCGCGAGAGCCGTCGCGCGAATTTGCTTGTCGATGGCCGAGCCCGTGAGCCCGCTCTCGCCGACTAGCATCGCTTGGCTGCGGACGTGGCGCACCTCTTTGCCGAGCTCCACGTTTCGCTCGAACGAGGCGCCCATATCGAAATTGATACCGGCCCCGCGCAGCATGTCATTTGCCATGCGTGCGCCGTGGTGCATCGCCCCGGGCGCGTACCGGATGATCCCGTGATACGCCGTGCGGTAACCGAGCGAGCGCGCGATGTAGCGCTCTTCCCGCGCCGCGGCCTGCTCTTGCTCTCTCGCTGCGCGCTTGCGCTCCCTCTCGATTCGCTTGCTTTCGGTCTCACGCCGACGGATGGCGCGTAGCTCCGCGTCGGCTGTCCGCTTCTGTTCGTTTTGGATGGCCTTCTCGGCATTCATCCGCTGGCGCTCGAGCCGGTCCTCTGCGGCTGACCTCATTCTCGCGATAGCGAGCACAGCGCGCGTTTCGGCAGCCACGCGCCGGTTGGCGCCCTGCTCGGCGGCCTTGCCCTCGTCCTGCGCAGCCCGTCGCCCCGTCTGATTTAGCGCGCGCTCGACGCCAGCCTGCGCGCGTGCCGCCTTCTTCGGGAGCGAGCCGAGCACCGTATCCACGGAGTCGAGCGCTCGCATACCAACGAGGACTTCAATGTGTCCGCGCACGGTTCAGATCCCCCCGAGCCGCAATGGGATTTGCGGTGTTGACTCGAGCGCTTGCGGTGAGCCGCCCTCGGCCGTGATGTCGAGCACGTTCGTCCCGCTCGCGTTTTTTCCGACCACGCCGCAGCTACGGATTTGCATCCAACCGAGCTGAATGAACAGGCCTCCGACTTCACCCACCGTGCAAAACACGTAGGCGCCTTGCGTGAGCGCTTGGAACACCTGGCGGTGATAGCGCTTCGCCACCGTGGGCACGAACGACTCGATCTGAAGCTCGCTTTTGAGAACGCCCCACGACGCGCCGACGTACTCGCCGCGATCGAACACCTGCTCTCCGCCAGCCTGGATCCATTTCAGTGAGCTCGATACAGCGAGCCCCCATTTCGCCCCCTGGATGTAGACAGACGGGTTTTTGAAATAGAGCGGCTCCCCAGGCGTACCGGTGAACGCCGCAAGCGGGTCGAAAGCTGACGCGAGGAAAGACATGGGGTGAAGGTTTGGCTCGGGCTACTCGAGCGCGGTGAGCACGCGGCGCAGCGCGCGCCGGCACATCGACTCATCGCCGGCGGAGAGCCCAGCGAGCGGGGAATCGTCGGTCAACATGAGCCCTAGGCGGCTGATGTCGTCGTCGGTGATCTCATCGTCCAGCGGCCCGTAGATGTCGGCGAGCGCAACGCAGATCGCATCGATCGCGACTTGCGAGAGCCAGATCGGCACTTGGTCTTCGGCCATCTCAAGCTGTGGGTGCGGCCGTGTGAGGTCGGTTGGACAGCAGATCCCACGCGCGACCATGTAGGCCGCTAGCGTCCGCTTATAGACGTGTGATTCTGGGTCGTGGCTCGCCGCCTTCGCGGCTGCCTCGGCGTTCTCGACGTCTCGGCCTGTGAGGTTCCGCAGCCCGACGATCACCGGGATGCGCGGGCGCTCTTGGTAGTCGTACGCCCACAGCTCAGGCGTGATCGTGAACGTCCGCGGCGGCTGAAACAGCGACATGCCAGCCGCCGCAACTTGGTTTTCGAACGGCGTGCCGCTCATGGACGCCTCGGCGGCGGTGGGAACATCGAGGGGGGCAGGCCGGGGAAGATTGGAATCGACGCCTTAGCAAGCACGGGTCGGATGCCGGCGAAGATCGTTGCGATCCCTTTGGCCATCGACTGATGTTTTTCGGTCACCTCGCTCAGTGTTTTCTCGAGCCAGTAAACGCCGTCGAGCAGCGGGGCCGCGCTCGGTGGGTGCGGAGTGTTGAGCATGCGGCGAACCACTCGCGCGGCTTGCGTGCCCTCCACAATCCAACCGTCGAGCGTCGCAAGCTTCTCGAGCACTCGATCGGGCACGTCGCTCCAAGAGTGGTCCTTGATCCAGTCGTCCGTGTGCACGACGGGAACGGAGTAGAGCTCGGAGAGCTTCTCAGCGAGCGCTGATTTTCCGGTGTGCGGACCGCCGCAGATCGCAAGCTTCATGACTCGCCCACCTCACCACTTGAGCTCGACTCCACAGAGTCGGAGTCCGAGAACGAGCTGCGCGCGAGTAAGCGCAAACAAAGGCTTGCCGAAAATTGCGTTAATTTGAA
>JAEUAF010000746.1 GCA_019695485.1 Sorangium sp. | reverse complement strand
CGCCAGCGGCAGCCGTCGAGTGCTCGGCCGCGCCGCCGCAGGCACCCACGACGAGCCACACCAAAGAGGCGGATGCCAACAAGTGCCACTTCGGCTGGGTCAGTCTGCGAGTCATGCGCCGGCTCCTCGCGCCTGGTTGAGCAACATCCGTTCCAGCGGAACGAGGCCGATTTCCCCCGCGATCGGGAGCGATTCTTGGCGAGCCGCGTGGTCTGCGCCTGCGTCACGTTGTGCCAGAGTGCGTCAGAGTGCGCGGCCAGAGCGGAAGCGTGCGCGGCCAGAGCGGAAGCTTGCGCGGCCAGAGCGAAGTCTCGATCGGTTGGGTGCCCCACGCATCAGGTGCGGTGCGCCAAGCGTCAGCGCGGTGCCGAAAAGGGGAGTGGCCTGGGAGGCGGAGCGGTTCGGAGCCAATTCCGAGCTGCCGTTACCCAACAGTGAGGGGCAGGCGTGGAACCGGACCCGCTCCGCGCTCCGTCCCGCTTGCCCAACGTCGCCCTCCGTCGAACAGCGCGCCCGTTACCCGGCTGCCCCCACCAAACCCAACCTCTTGCGAATTTGCGCTCACCGAGCCCCTCGGGCTCGACCCACGACGCTCATACCGCGCCGTCGAGCACGACGGTGGCGCCGTTCATGTAGCTGTTGCGGTCGGACACCAGAAAGGCCGCCATCTCGGCGACCTCTTCGAAGCTGCCGACCCTGCCGAGCGCGCAGTGGCGCAGGTAGTCGTCCTTTTTTGCGGGCGGTAGGTTGCCGCTCACGCCGTCGTCGAGGACTCCGGGCGCCAAGCAGTTCACGGTGATGCCGTAGCGCCCGATCTCTTTGGCGAGCGCTTCGGTAAAGCCCTTCAGGGCCGCTTTCGCCGCGCTGTAGTGCACGGGCGCCTGCATCATCTTCACCCCGGCGAGTGAGCTAATGTTCAAGATCCGCCCGCGCTTCTGCTGGATCATCCCGCGCAGCACGGCCTGGCTGCAGAGGAAGGCGCCTTTGACGTTGATGTTCATCATTCGATCCCAGTCCTCCTCCTCCATCAGCGCCAATGGCACGACCTGGCCGACGCCGGCGTTGTTCACGAGGATGTCGATGGTCCCCGCGCGCGCTTCGATGTCGCGCACCATGCCCTGCAAGCCTGGCTTGTCGAGCACGGAGACTTTGAAGCACCACGCTTCGGCGCCCATTTGTCGCAAGGTTTCGACGAGCGCGCCCGCCTCCGGATCCGAGCGCGCATAGTTGAAGGCCACCTTCGCTCCCTCGCGGGCCAACGCAAGGCAGATGGCGCGCCCGAGCCCCCGAGACCCGCCAGTGACCAGCGCCGTTCGACCGTCGAGAAGTCCCATCAGCCGACAATCGGCAGCCTCGCCCGAGCGGCGTGGTCAGCCTGCGCGAGCGGTAACGTGACCTTCGGCGGCTCCGCGGTCCACGGAGCTTTGCCCCAGGGCGCCAAGGGAGTGCTCGGCCCCTTTGCTGCGCCGCGGTGAAACATGTTGAAGCCGCAGGCCGGCATCACGCGCCCGTCGACCTGAGGATAGTGGTGGCAGCACTTTCTCAGCCGCTCCAAGTCGAAATCGTGGCGGTCCATGTAGTGGTGCAAGAAGATCGACTTCGCTTGTTGCTCGCCGAGGCGAATGGCTTCCTTCGGGGTGACGCGACGGTTCGGGAACATCACGTCGAGCGATCGGCGTAGGGCCGCGAGGATTTCGGGAGCCCTCGGAATCTCGTCTTCTCGCGCGAACACATCGTGAATCACGTCGTTCATCGCGTCGTGGATTTCGGGCGACGCTCCCAAGGTCGCGGATGAGCGCAGCAGGGTTCCATGCTTTCTGAAATCGACGAACCTGCCGAAGGGCAGGTGGCTGCCGTCGTTCAGGCGCAGCAAATAGGTGAGGGAGACACACTGCGGATGCGAGCAGGGCAGCGGCGAGAAATCGGACGCCCTGAGCTTGCCCTGCGTCTGCTCTTCGATGGCCTTGATGACGCCCGGAATCGTCAGCCGATCTAGCGGGTCGTGGGGGAAGTTGCCGCCGCCGAAGCCCGTGAAAGCGGCGGGCTGGAAGTTTAGCGAAAGGATGTGGTCTTCCGACAGCAAGAGCTCGACGACTTGTCCG
Organism: Sorangium sp.; assembly: GCA_019695485.1. Taxonomy (GTDB): domain Bacteria; phylum Myxococcota_A; class Polyangia; order Polyangiales; family Polyangiaceae; genus PMG-095. The sequence goes on along the minus strand of JAEUAF010000746.1, from coordinate 10,426 downwards.
ATTTGGTGCTCGTTCACGCCGCGCGCTGCGACGAAGATGAGCTGCGTCGGAATTTCGAGCTCTTTCAGCATGGCGAGCGCAGCCGCCTTCTCTTGACACAGATCTCGACCGCGGATTTTCTCGTGGGTGTCGGCGGTGAAGCCGTCGAACTGCAAGCCCACGTAGGCGCCCTTCGCTTTGAGCTGCTCCGCGAACGCGCGATCGCGCCCGAGCCGGAGGCCGTTGGTGATGATCACGACCCGCCCGATCTCTTCCCGGCTGGCGAGGTCGATGAGCTCGAGCAGTCGGGGATGGCTAGTCGGCTCACCGCCAGAGAGGGCGAGCGACTCGCACTGCCCTTCGTTTTGGATCATCCCCTCCACGATCTTGGCGAACGCCTCATCCGAGATGTGGTTTGCGTACTGGTTGTTGACGATGCAGATCGGGCATTCGAGGTTGCAGTGGTCGGTGATTTCGACAATCGGCAGGCAGGTGTGTTGCTCGTGATCCGAGCAGGTGCCGCAGTCTGTCGGGCAGCCATGCTTCACTTCGGCGGCGAACTTGAGCGGCTCGGTGCCGGCCCGCGCGAAGGCGTAGGCGCCGACGTAGTACTTGGCGTCTTCCGAGACCAGCGCTTCGGACGGGCCGCAACTCTCGCAATCCTTGAGGAAGAGCACGCGCCCGGCGCGAATGATCACTCGCGCTGGGGTCAGCGCCAGGCAGCCGGGGCAGGTAGAGGTGGTGTGCTTGAAGAGGTGGTCACCGGTCATCCCCGCGGGCACTTCGCCACGCGCGAGGAACGCATCGATATACGCCTTGGCGTCGCTCGCCACCAGCTCTTCCGAGGGCCCGCAGGCGAGGCAATGCTTCAGGTAGAAGATCTGGTCGTCGCGCACGACGACGCGCGCCTCGAGCGAGGCGTTGCAGCTCGGGCAGCTCGACGGCTCGTGCAGGAGGAACGTGTGCGTGCGGTCTTTGCGACTCGGCGCCGTGTTGCAACTCGAACACTCCATGATCGACCTCTCTCTCACCCGACTCGCGTTTTAGCGTTAACACGAGGCACTTGTCGGGGTATAGTCCGCTGGCTTTCAACGTTTGGGCGCCGCTAAAATCAGGGCGTTCCGCGCGGCGGCGCGGGCTCGGGCTCCGGCAAGAAGTGGGTATGGACCATGCGTTACGTTCTGCTCGATCGGATCACGGCGTTGAAGCCGCCGGAGCTCGCGACTGGCATCAAGTGCGTTTCGCTGGCCGATGACGTCTTCGTCGATCACTTTCCGGGGCACCCCATCATGCCCGGCGCGCTGATTCTGGAAGCGCTGGCGCAGTTGGGCGGCGTCCTGGTGGAGGCCACGATGCGCGAGCGTGGGCAGGGCGACCTGCACGCGTTGCTGGTCACGGTGGAGAAAGCGAAGTTTCGCCACTTGGTGCGGCCGGGGGATCGGCTCGAGCTCGAAACCCGGGGGATTTCTGCGCACGAGGATGGCGGCCAAGTGCGCGGTTTCGCGCGCGTCGAGGGTCAGCTCGTCACGGAGGCGGAGCTCAGCTTTGCGTTCACGCGCGTCACTAGCCAAAAGCTTTTGTTGCGACGGCGTGAGGTGCTCAATGTGTGGCTCACGGGGTCGACCGAGGACCCTTGACGCTCAGGCCTGTGTTCGTGCGCGGCGTCGGCGCGATCACGCCGCTCGGCTCGAGCTGGCCTCGGTCGGTGGCGGCTCTCGCTGCCGGGAAGAGCGCGATCGGGCCCATTACGGCCTTTGATGTGCGGAATTTCCCGTCGACGGTGGCCGCAACCGTGGCTGAGCGTTTTGACGGCGTTGCTGATCGTCGCCTGGCGCTGGCCGAGGTCGCTGCGCGCGAAGCCTGGGCGCAGGCTCGCGTCTCGGCGCCACCGGAAATGCTGGGCATTTTTATGGGAGCTGAATCGGGCCGCGCCTCCTTCGACACCGTGCTTTCGCTCGCCAGGGCCGCGGGTGGGGGCGCGAGCTTTGACCACGTGAAGTTCGGCGCCGGGGCTCGCGCTCTGGCCGCGCAGATCGACGTGTCGCTGCTTTCGCCCGCGTCGGTGAGTTCCGCGTTGGCTCGCGAATTTGGCGCAGCGGGCCCTGCGCGCACGATCTCCCTGGCGTGTTCCTCGAGCGCGGCGGCGATTGCGGAAGGGGCGCGCGCGATCCGTGTCGGGCTGTGCGACCTGGCGATTTGCGGGGGCGTGGGCGCTGATGTCGATCCGCTGATGTTGGCCGGCTTTGGTCGCGTCGGGGCGCTCAGCGCGCGCGGCATTTCCTGCCCGTTCGACGTGCGGCGGGATGGCTTCGTGGTCGGAGAGGGCGCCGCGGTCGTGATTCTGGCGGCCGAGCAAGGCCCCGCGCTCGTCGAATTGGCTGGCGAAGCGCGCTCGCTCGATGCTCACCACCTCACAGCACCGGATCCCGAGGGCGATGGCGCCGCACGAGCCATGCGCGCGGCGCTCGCTGCCTCCCGAACAGACACAGTGGACTACGTGCAAGCCCATGGCACCTCAACTCCTTTGAACGACGCGGTGGAGGCCGCCGCCATTCAGAGAGTGCTCGGAAAGAGACTCGATCGCGCGCTCGTGAGCTCCGTTAAGGGCGCGCTGGGGCATTGGATTGCGGGGGCTGGCGCGCTCGGGTTCCTCGCTGCCGTCGAAGCCGTGGCGAACGGCAACGTGCTGCCGACCGCGGGTCTGTCGGAGCCTGACCCGAGCTGCGCGCTGCCGCACGTCATGGGCACGGCCATCCAGCGCTCGGTCGACGTGGCGCTGGTCAACGCCTTTGCTTTTGGTGGGGCAAATTGCAGCTTGGTGCTGAGGCGCTGCGCATGAAGCGGGGCGCGCCGCCAATCGTGGTGTCGGGTGCGGCGGCGCTGAGCGCCTTCGGATTTGGCTGGCGCGGCCTCGGTCGCGCGTTGAGGGACCGCGCGCTAAAGCCTGCCGTTTCGACGCAGCTTCAGGAGTCGCATGCGGGCGTCCTTGCGTCCGAGCTTGCGTCGATTCCGGCGGCCGTCGATGTCGGCGATGCTCGCACCCAGAAGTTAATGTCGCGCGCAGCTCGGCTCGGCGCCGTTGCCGTAAAGCAGGCCCTCGACGATGCCGGCTGGGCCGATGCGCGCGAAGAAATCGGCTGCTTTTTCGGCGTCGGCGCGTCCGGGGGGTCGATGACTGAGCTCCGTGAGATGCTGCGCGCGAGTCGGGACGACGCGGGCTTCTCGCTGACGCGCTTCGGCTCGGCCGGGCTCGCCGCGTGCAGTCCGCTCTTCGCCTTCCAACTGATGAACAATTTCACGCTCTGTCACGCTGCCATTCAAAGCGGCGTCGCTGGGCCGAACAGCGCCTTCTATTCACGAGGCAACGGCACGCTGGTCGCGCTAGCCGAAGCCGCGCACGCGCTCAGCGAGGGCGACTGCGCTCGCGCCTTGGCCGGTGCCGCTGACACGGCGCTGCATCCGGTCACCTTTGCCGAGCTCGTGCGCGAAGGGCGCGCGCAGAATGGCTTCGTTCCGGGCGAAGGCGCGGGAGTGTTGGCGCTGACGCGTGAGGCGGAACAGCCGCTCGCCGTGCTCGAGCACTGCGGGTTTCGCGGCCCAGGCTTGGCGCCGAGTGAGCTTGTTCGCGAGCTGCTCGAGGGCGTCGATGGCCTCGAGGTTGACTTGGTGGTGCTGGCGCCATGGGGCGCGTCCGCGCGGGCCACGCTCCGAGAGGCGGCCGAAGCGCGTTTCGCTGGCGCCGCCCTGCTCGACATCAGCCTGGGCCTTGGGGACTCGCTGGCCGCGACCCCGGCGCTCGCTTGGGTTGCCGCGCTGGACCTGCTCGTGAGCGGCGAGGCCGAGCGAGCGCTCATTCTCAACGCGGGTACGGACGCGGCCGTCGGCGCCGTCCTGCTCGGGAGGCCCACATGAGCGCGGCCGTCATCACGGGCGTCGGTGTCGTGTCCGCGTTCGGCGTCGGCGCGCGCGCGTTCTTTGGCGGTCTCAGCGAGGGCAGGAGCGCGATCACCCAGATCCGTTCGTTCGATGCCAGCGCGTTCCCGACGCGCGTGGCTGGGGAAGTCCCGGTGATCACGGTCGACGGCAGTTGGCTGCGCTCGCAGCTCGTAGGTTCTTCGGCCGCGGCCGACTCACGACTCGATGAGTACGAGCAACGCGGCGCCTTCCGCGATCGCAAAGTCGGCTTTGGCCTGCTGGCGGCGGCCGAAGCCTGGCGCGCGGCGCGCTGCGGGGAGGCGGAGAAGGAAGCTTGGCTCTCGCTCGCCTTGGGGCTCGAACAAGCGTTCTTGGAAGACTTCGCGCCGCTCTCCGCGGCGGGGGGCGTCGACTGGGCGGCTCCGCCGCAGACGGCGCTGCCGCGTGTTCGCTTGCGCTCTCGCCTGGATCTTTGCGCGGAGGTGTTGGGGCGCTATTTCGAGCTCCGTGGCCCCTCGCTCGTGAACGCCTCGGCGTGCGCAGCGGGTGCGCTCGCTGTGGCACATGCGGCCTCGCTGATCGAACGCGGCGCGGCGTCGATCGTGCTCTGTGGGGGCGCCGACTCGATGCTCAACCCGCTGGGGCTCGGCGGCATGTCGCGCTTACTGGCGCCCTCTCCCCGCAATGAACTGGACGCGTGCCGCCCCTTCGATCGCCGCCGCGACGGCCTCGTGATCGGTGAAGGCGCCGCGATGTTCGTGGTGGAGTCGGCGGAGCGTGCCCAGCGCCGCAACGTGCGCCCGCTAGCGCGCATCCTTGGTTGGGGCAGCACCCAAGATGCCTACCGCGCCACGGCACCGCGGCCGGATGGCTCAGCTGCCAGCCGCGCGATACAGCGCGCACTCGCCCGCGCTCGGCTCGGGCCCGAGGCGGTCGGCTACATCAACGCGCATGGCACCGGCACTCCGCTGAATGACGAGGCCGAGGCCATCGCCATTCGCGCGGCTCTCGGAGCGCACGCGGACCACGTTCCCGTGAGCTCCATCAAAGGCGCGCTGGGGCATTTGATGGCCGCATCGGGCGCGATCGAGCTTGCCGCTTGCCTCTTGCCCTTCGAGCGCGGCCTGCTGCCGGGCACCGCGCATCACAGGGACCGCGATCCTCGCTGCGACGTCTCCGTGATTGGGGAGCGCCCACTCGCCGCCCGCGTGGAGGTGGTGCTGAAGAATTCGTTCGGCTTCGGCGGGCAGAATGCGTCCATCGTTCTGGGGCGAGCAGTGACATGAGTCGCGCGACAATCAGCGGTTTTGCGCTCAGAACCCCGCTCGGCGGCCACGTGGAGGAAGTGGCGCGCCGGCTGCTCGCGGGTGAACGCGCGGCGCGTCCGAACCCACGCTTCGACGCGACCAGCTATGCGTGCACCCTGGCAGCCGCCATCCTGGGCGAGCCCGAGCAACCGCGGCAGCGCCGCTTTCTACGCCGCATGGGCCTTTTCGCGCTGGAAGTCGCCACGGAAGCGCTCGCACACGCGAGACTTGCAGGCGGCGACCGGCTCGGCCTCTTCTTCGGGTACGGTGGGCTGCGCGCGCACTGGAACGACATGATGCCAGCTCTCGAGCACCAGCAAGCCAACGCTGACGACGCCTGGGAGCGTGGCCTCAAGCTTTTCCATCCCTTTTGGATGCTGCAGCACCTCTCGAACAACGCCCAGGCGCTAGCCGCGCAAGAACTCTCGGCGCGCGGTGAGGGCGTCACGTTTGGCGGCGCCAACGCCGGTGCGCAGGCGCTTGGTGCAGCGATTCACGCCCTCGAGGTGGGCGCGGTCGACGCCGCGCTCGTCGTCGCCCACGACACCTTGCTCGAGCCTGAAACCTTGGTCGAGCTCGCAGCGCGCGGAGCCGCCACCACGCGCGGCGCCGAGCGCCTGGCAGCTCCCTACGCTGAGGACGCGGCGGGGTTCGTGCCCGGTGAAGCGGCCGCGGCGTTGGTGCTCGAACGGCCTTCGGACGCTGGCGCGCGCAGTCTCGCATCTATCGAGGCGGTGGACACCGCGGACGGCGCAGCCGGCGAGCCGGGCGCTGCAGTGCTTGGCAAGCTCGTCGAGCGCCTGCTGCGGGGCAACGAAGTGATCGACGGCGCGGGGCGCGCAACGCTCGAACTCGATTTCGCCGAGCGCGCGTGCCTTGCGGAGCGCGCGGGGCCGAGCGCGGCGCTCTGCTGCACGCTGAGCGCGATGGGGCAGCTCGGCGCTGCCGCCGCCCTGGTTCAAGCCATCGCGTTCAGCGAGCTCCTGCGCCGCCAAATGTTGCCGCCGATTGCTGGGCTTCGCCATCCGGCGGACGGCCCGCTGCGCGTGATCACCCAACCCGAGCCAACCCTGGCGCGCTCGGTGCTGGGAATTTCAACCGGTGCGCCAGGGCTCGTCGGAATCGTGCGCGTGGAACTGCCATGACGAAGGAACCGAGCTCAGCGCGCCGCGTGGCGCTAGTCAGCGGCGGCTCGCGCGGCATCGGCGCCGCCGTCGCCATTCGCCTGGCCGAGCAAGGCTTTGCGGTGGCGATCAACTACCGAACTGAACGCGCTGCCGCCGCGCGCCTGGTGAGCCAAATCGAGGCTCGTGGTGGGCGTGCGCGCGCTATTGGCGCGGATGTCTCGCGCGCCGACTCGGTCGCGGCCCTGTTTCGTGAGCTCGACGAAACGCTCGGCGCGCTCGAGGTGTTGGTCTGCAGTGCCGGTGTGCTGCAGGACACGCTGCTCGGCGCGAGCGAGCCGGCCGACTTCGATGCGGTGTTGTCGGTGAACTTCGGCGGCGTGGTCAACTGCTGTCGCGAAGCGGCGAAGCGCATGATTTCGGCGCGCCGCGGCGCGATCGTCAACCTCTCCTCGGTGGCCGCCGCGCGCCCAGGCCGCGGCCAGAGCAACTATGCGGCGTCCAAAGGGGCCGTGGAATCGTTCACGCGCGCCCTGGCGGTCGAGCTCAGTCCGCGCAACATCCGCGTGAACGCGGTGGCCCCCGGCGTCATCGAGACCGCGCTCAGCGCCGACGTCCGCGCGCTAGCGCCCGACGAAATTTCGAAGCGCATCTTGCTGAAGCGCCCCGGTCGGCCCGAGGAGGTCGCGAAAGTGGTGGCCTTTCTTTGCAGCGACGAGGCAAGCTACGTCACAGGTCAGGTCTGGAACGTCGACGGAGGATTCAAACTAGAATGAGTCCGGAAGCTGCCTTGCAATGGCTGCTGTCGCGGCGCAGCGTTCGCGCCTTCCGCGAGCAAGCCGTGTCGCGCCAAACGCTGGAGCGCGTGCTGCTGGCGGCAACCAGCGCCCCTTCCAGCACGAACCGCCAGCCCTGGCACTTCGCCGTCGTCACTGACCCACACTTGAAGCGCCAAATGGCCGAGGCCGTTCGCAGCCGCGCAGAAGAACTGAAGCGCATCATCCGCCGCGGTCACCACGCGGACGACTTTGGCAGCTACGGCGACTTCTTCCACGAGCCTTTGCAAACGGCGGCTGCCATCGTTATTCCGCAGTACCGCAGCTATCCGGACCTGATCGCCAACCTCATCGAGTCGGGCGGCGGGGACCCAACGGCCTATCAGACCGCAGGCTCGATGCAGGCCGAGCTCTGTTCCACCAGCGCCGCGATCATGGCGCTGCTCTTGCAGGCCCACGCGGAGGGGCTCGGCGCCTGCTGGATGGCGGGGCCCATGATTGCTCGCGCACGGATTGGCGAGCTACTCGCGATCAGCGAGCCGTGGAATATGGTGGGCGCGGTGGCGCTCGGTTATCCCGCTGAGCGCGAGGCGCAGCGACAACCCCGCAAGCCGCTGGAGCGCGTAGTGACGTGGTTCGACGAAGCGAGCCAGAGCCCGAGCCCGGCGCTGATCCGCGCCCAGTCAGGAGAAAAGGCCCCATGACAGACCTCACCATGTCTCGCGCGAGCATCGAGGAAACCGTTTTGAAGCTCGTCGCGGAGGCGTTGGCAACCCAAGCAGACAAGGTCCGGCTGAGCTCGAATTTGATGGACGATCTCGGCGCCGAGTCGCTCGATTTCCTCGACATCGTGTTCAAGATCGAGCGCGCCTTCAACATCCAGATCACACGCGGTGAGATGGAGCGCGCGGCGCGCGGCGACATGTCCGAGGAGGACTTCGCGCCCGCTGGCGTGATTTCTCCGGCGGGGCTCGCCCGGCTGCGAGAGCTCATGCCCGAGGCCGTCGATCGCATTCAGCCGGGGCTCCGACCGGTGCAGATCCTGGGGCTCTTTAGCGTCCAGACCTTCGTGAATTTGGTGCTGGGCAAGCGCGAAGGTCAGACGGCGTGAGGGCGTGTAGAAATGGGGCGGATGATGTCAGCTGAAATGGACCTCGCAGGGCGGCTGATCAACGAGACGACCAGTCTCTGTCAGCAGTGCAAGAACGCGGTGCCCGCGCGTGTGGTGGCGAGTTCGAACGCCGAAGTCTGGATGCACAAGACCTGTCCCGTCCACGGGCCGCAACAGGTGAGGCTGTCGAACAACGCGGACTGGTACGAGCGCACGCGCGCCACGCCGCAACGCTTCGCGCCGCCGAAGTTCGTGAAGAAAGAGGTCGAGCTCGGCTGTCCTTTTGATTGCGGCCCTTGTCAAAGTCACACCCAAAAGATCCGACTGCCGGTGGTCACCATCACCAGCGCCTGCAATCTCGATTGCCCCATCTGCTACGTGCACAACAAGAATCACGAGCCGTTTCACATGGGCGTCGCGGACTTCGAGAAGATCCTCGGACACTTGGTGGCGGACCACGGGGGCGAGCTCGATATCGTCAACTTCACCGGCGGCGAACCGACCGTTCATCCGCACTTTCTCGAATTCATCGAGCTTGCGCAGCGGGCGGGCATCCACCGCGTCTCGATTTGTACGAACGGGATTCGGCTGGCCAAGGACGAAGCGCTGGTCAAGCGTTTGGGGGAGCTCAAGGCGCGTGTCGCGCTGTCGTTCGATTCGTTCGAGAAGGAGGCTGATTTCGAGCTGCAGGGCGCCAATCTGCTCGCTATCAAGCTGCGCTGCCTGGAGCTGCTCGAGAAATACGACGTCGATACCACGCTGATCCCGGTCATGACGCGCGGTGTGAACGACCACGAAGTGGGAAGAATCATCGAGCTTCTGCTGCAAAAGCCGAACATCCGACATTTGGAGATTCACACCATGACCTTCACCGGTCAGAGCGGGGCCTCGTTCGATCGCTCCGGGCGCATCTCGATGTACGAAGTGCTCGAGCGCATCGAAGAGACCACGCACGGCCTGCTGCGACCCGACGACTTCGTGTCCTCGCCCTGCGCGCACCCGCTCTGCTACCAGATCGCGTATCTGCTCCTCGACCCCGAAGGCGGGCGCCCGATCCCGTTCTCGCGCTTCATGCCCAAAGCCGCGATCTACGCGGCCTTGGCCGATCGGCTCTATCTGGAGCCAAACCCCAAGCTCGAGAGCGAGCTGCGCGACGCCATCGATCGGCTGTGGATCGAAGGGGGGGCCGAAGCCGAGCGCACGTTGCGCCTGTTGAAGAATCTGTTGACTCAGATGTTCCCCGCGAACCAATCACTGTCACGTGCAGAGGCCCTGCAAGCCGGCGAACGCGCCGTAAAGGCGGTCTACATCCACTCGCACATGGACGAAGAGACCTTCGACACCGAGCGCGCCGTGGACTGCTGCGACAGCAATTGCTACGGCGATGGCACGACGATCCCGGTCTGCAACTACAACGTGCTCTATCGCGAGAAAGAGGCGCACTTCAAGCTCGAGCCCGCTGCTTGGAACGGTCGGCAGGGCGGGCAAAAGGCGTTCTCTCTCCCAGTCCTGAGGAAATAGATGGATCCGCTCCCGAGGCTTGCAGGCAAGCGTTGTTTGGTGACTGGCGGTTCGCGTGGACTGGGCTTCGCGCTTTGCCAAGAGTTCACGCGCGCTGGGGCCCGCGTCGCGCTCACCTTCTCGAGGAATCGTGAGGACGCCGAAGAGGCGCGTCAGCGCCTAGCCGAACTTGGCGCAGAGCCGCTGCTCTTTCAAGGCTCTGCAGCGGACGCCGCCCACGTCACGAAAACGGTGGCAGCGCTGAACCAGGACTGGGGTGGCATCGACATCCTGGTGAACAACGCCGGCATCACTCAGATTCTGCCGATCGCGCTGCTCGAGGAGGCCGATTGGGATCTGGTCATGGATGTGAACGTGAAGGGCGCTTACTTGTTCTCTCGGGCCGTCTTGAAGTCGATGATTCGGGCTCGCGCCGGGAGCATCCTCAACATTGGGTCCTTTGCGTCCGAGCGCGTGATCGAATCGCCCGTTCACTATGCTGCGGCAAAGTCCGCGCTGCGCGGCTTCACCGAGGCGCTGGCGCGCGAAGTGGGGCGCTACAACATCCGCGTGAATCTGTTCTCACCCGGCTTGCTCGACGTGGGCATGTCTCGCGCACTGCCGCAGCACCGCCTCAACTAGTATCTGGGGCAAACGGCGCTCGGCCGCTTGGGCAGCGTCGAGGAGATGGCGCGCATGGCCGCCTTCCTCGTA
>JAEUAF010000737.1 GCA_019695485.1 Sorangium sp. | reverse complement strand
AAGCCCCATCGGACATCAGCCTACGGACCACGCCCGACAGCTCGTCGTGAGTCGCTGGCTTCATCACATAACCCACGGCGCCCAGCGCCAAGCCGCGCTCGGCCCCATCGGTTCCCGACAGAAAATGCACAGGAATGCTCCGCGTCTGCGGGTCGTCGTGCAAGCGCCGCATCACCTCCCAGCCGTCGATGTCCGGCAACTTCACGTCGAGCACGATCCCACGCGGCTGCCGCTCACGTGCCAAGCGAAGCCCCTCTTCGCCGCTAGGCGCCCACAAGACGTCAAACTCGCGAGCCCGCGCGATGTCGGCGATCTGCTCGGCCAGCAAAGCGTCGTCCTCGATCACGAGCAGCGGCGACGCGGCGATCGCCTTCGTCGCGTTCTCGCCTTGCAGCGGAGCTCTCGGACGCACGCGCTCGCTCGCTCGCGTCGGCTCGATCGCGCCGTCAGCGACCGAGGTTTGCGGCAGGTAGCAGGTGAATGTGCTGCCTTTGCCGGGAACGCTCTCGACACTGATCTCGCCGCCCAATAGGCGCGCGGATTCACGAGAGATGGCGAGCCCCAGGCCGGTGCCGCCGTGCGCGGCTCCACCCGCGGAACCTAGCTGCTCGAAAGGGGCAAAAATCCGCTCGCGCGCCGCGGCGTCGATGCCCACGCCCGTGTCTGTCACGCGGAACGCAATCAGCGCTGACCCCTCTGCACATTGCGCGTTGGGCAACGTCAGGTTCGGTGGGGGCCGACAGATCTCGAGCGCAACCTCACCTTGTACGGTGAACTTTATCGCGTTGCCGAGAAGGTTCGTGACGATGCGCTCGACGCGCTGGCGATCGGTGTGCATGTGCTTTGGCAGGCCCGGCATGAGCTCGATCCTGAGCGCCAAGCCCTTGTCCTGCGCGAGCGGCTCGAACACCTTGCGGGCGTAGGCAACGACGCCGGAAAGCTCGACGCTTTCGAGCTGAACTTCCTCGCGCCCAGCCTCGATCTTGGCCAGATCGAGCACTTGGTTGATGAGCCTCAACAAGTCCTGCCCGGCGGAGTGGATGGTCCTCGCGTGCAGCACCTGCTTCGAAGACAGGTTTCCGGCCTCATTTTCCCCCAGCAAGTGCGAGAGCAAGAGCATGCTGTTCAACGGGGTGCGAAGCTCATGCGACATGTTCGCCAGAAACTGCGACTTGTAAGAGCTCACGCGCGACAGCTCTTCCGCTTTCTGCTGCAAGCTGCGCCGCGCCTCCTCGAGTTCGGCGTTGCGCTCGGTGAGCGTACTGCGCTGCGCCCTGAGCTCTTCGTTGGTCTCCCGCAGCTGCTCCCTTTGGGCTCGGAGCTCGGCATTACCCTGCAAGAGCTCGTGTTCCTGCACCGCGAGCTGCTCCGCTTGAGTCTTGGTGCGCTCGAACAGCTCGCGCAGCGCGGCGCGCGATTTTGCCGCAACCAGCGAGACGACCAGCCCTTCGCGAACGGCCAACAAGAGCTCACGCACGTCGTTCGAGCTGGGCGCGAAGAACCCGAGCTCGATCACCCCCACGGTCCGCTCGAGCCGCGTCAGAGGAAACACCAGCAGAGCGCGTAGCGGCCCCTCTCCCAGCGCCGAGTGAACCCGCGCATAGCCGATGGGCGGGTCATCGACTTCGATGAGCTCGCCTTCGCTCGCTGCCTGACCAATCAAGCCCTCGCCCAGGCGGAATGTCCGTTTCATGGTTGGCCCAGCGCCGGCCCCCGGCTCGGCTCCGGATCCATACTCGCTCAAGAGCTCCAACGTGCCGTCGTCGCGCGCCGCGTAGAAGGCGCCCAACACGGCGTGGGTGCGCCGAGCGAGAAAGCAGAGCGCGCGCTCTGCGAGTCCAGCCGGCTCGAGCTCACCGCGAATCTCGTCCGACAGGCCGTGAAGACCCGTCGCCAACCAGTCGCTCTGCGTGCGCTGCTCGGCCAATCGTCGCAAATTCGCGGCCATTTGATTGGCCTCGCGGGCCACGCGACCGAGCTCGTCGTCCTCGGTCACGGGAATTTTGGTGGTGAAATCTCCAGTCGCAAAGCGCGCGAAGCCGCCCGATAGCTCGACGATCATGCGCAGCATGCTGCGCGTCGCCCAAAACGAGAGCGTCACCAGTACCAAGAGCCCTGCGACACCGGTAGCCAAGCGCAAGCCATCAGCCCGTCGATTGGCCTCACGTAGCGAGGTGAACGCCGCGCCCAGCTCTTTTCGGTCGAAGCCCGTAGCCTTCTTCAGGGCTTCCGCCGCGCGCAGTCGCCGAGCCTGCATCCGACTCATGTCGAAGACCAGCGCCTCGCCAGTCTCACCGGCGATGCTGCGCGCGGAGACGTTGCGAGCAAGCTCGTAGTAGTCCTGGATGGCCCAGCGTAGCGACGTTCCCGTGGCCCCATCGAGCTCTGCGCCCGCGTGCGCAATCGCGTCCAGCAGGCGGTTTCGGAGCGTGAGCGTTTCGTCGAGCGCGCCCGCGTCTTGGGCAGACACCGCGTCCTGCATGCCCTGGTTCAGACGCTCGAAATCCTGCTCGAGGCGCGGGCCAAGTTCGAGCCTCGGGACCAGGCGCCCCTCGAGGTCTGCCAAGTACCGAGCCTGCTGGGCGCTGCTGAGCGCGCTCCCGGTTATTACCGCTACTAGGGATAGCGTGGCCGTCCCGACGATCAGGAGCAGCTTTGCTCGAAAGGTGATGGCGCGCACGCTGACGCACTCCTACTTGAGAACAATCGCCTTGGCGGCTCCGAGTCGCGCGGCCGCGGAGACGTAACCGACGGCCCCGCTGTGGGTGAGCACGTATTGAACCACCGCCTCTTCGGACTCGAGCTCGGGGGGAGGCACGTCCCGCCCGGAAAATATGCGCTGCTGCCAGTAGTTTCTGACCGCCGCGACGGAGCGCCGCAACACACTTTCAGAGAAACTTCGACGAACGTTGGAGTTCGGCCGCAGATCCGCGGGACGAATCACTTCCCCATCTTCCCAACGGGACGCCTTCTTCAGAAAGACATCCGCGATGAACTCGCGGCTCGCGCTGCTCAGGGGATTGCGCGGATGAACGATGACGCGAAACTCCTCGTCCCGAGCGCGCGCGCTCTCGGCACGCTGAAACCAGGCGACGGACAGCGACCACCCAACCAGCGAGCGCAAGATGGACCTTCGGCCGTGCTGGCACGAGAGGTTCTGGCGAAGCGTGGACCGAGTGGACATGAGTCGAAAAATCAGCCGTGAGCCTGGGTTAGAAATAGGCCGTGAGCTTGGCTAAGAAGACGCCCCAGTTGCGCGTCAAATTCTTGACGTCTTTGCCGTCGTTGAGGGAGCTGTCGAGGGCAGCCGTCCCGTTCATCACGTGCCCCTCGAGCTTGAGGAGCCAATTTGCATTCAAATCGTAACGGAGGGAGACGGCGAAATCGCGCTGATGGCTCTGAGGACCATCGCGCTTCTCCACGTTCGGGTAGTAAACGGAGTAGTACGCCACCGGTGTGAACCAGTTCGCGACGCGATAGGAGGCCATCGCGTAGTAGCGTTCATTCACGGTGTGCGGCGGGAATATGAGTGGCGCTCGGCTCTCGAAGTCCCCGATCCAGCGCCCATATTCCGCAGCAAACTGCAGGTCTTTATAGGTGTATTCGAGCGATAGAACCCACAGCTTGACGCGGAACTTCACGGGCAGTGCACCCTGCAGTCCAGCTGGCAAGTAGCCGAGCATCTGGAACAGCGACGAGACCGCGGGGTCGAAGCTATAGGCCGCATCCAGGCGCAGCGCTTGGTAACTGCCGCCCGCCACGAGCCCTGGCACTGGTGTCTGCCACAGGATGCGACCGCCTACGACATACGGCACCTCGAAGCGCGTGAGAGTGACCCCGGCCGCCGGGGGCGTGGGCGTCAGGAATATTGTTCCTCCATACGCGCGGTAGTCGAGCGCGCCGGCCTCGGACAGGCGCAAGTGGCCGTAGGCCTCGCCGCCGGTCTGCGCCAAAAGGTAGTCGCGGTGGTCGACGGGATACAGCGACTGCGGGAGCAGGATGGGAACGCGCGACGAGTCGACGTCGTTGCTCTCGTTGTAGAGACCAAACGGAATCTTGGTACGGCCCGCGCGAATGCCGAACCAATCTGCGAATCGATAGTTCAAGTAGAACCAATCGAATTGCGGAGAGTAGTTTCCGAGTGGCCCTAAATCATGCGTGAAGAGCTGCAAGCCAACACGCAGATTGTCGCTCAATTGCTTGGTGAAATTGAGGCCAACCTCGGTAAATTCGAGGCTCCCGCGCTCCGACGCGGCCAGGTAATTGTTGTGGTTGCTCTTGATGAACCCCTGGCTAACGAAGCCGTGAACTTGAATCGCCGTTGGGTCGACATCGGACGCTTCTTCGGCTGCCGCTGTCCCGCTAACGAACAGCGCTAGCGCCGCACACGCCGCTCGCATGCGGCGCAATGCTCGTGGCCCGCTGAATCTCGATTGGCCTCCGCGCACGTTCGGGCGAGTGTCGTAGTTCACCCCCCGGACTGTCAAGCGATGCGCTCAGTCCATTCAGCCTTGGGTGAGACACTTGAAGTGGGGCGGCTTTGCTTTCTGCGGCGAACCTCGCCAGCTCTTGGAGAAGCGCTCTACCTCTTCTCGTTGTTCACTGTCGGAGGTGCTGCAGGCCCGCGCGCTATGTACCGTACGCTTGCGCGCGTGCGTACGAGCGACGCGCGCAAGCGTCGTCCGTTGGTGAGTTACCCAGTGAACGCGAAGAGCCGAGCGTGCAACGCGAACCCAAGCGGCGAGGTCCGCTTCGGATCGCCTCGCTCCGCCAGCCCTCGATAATCGACCGTTTCCTGTGCTGTTATGGGCCGCGACCGGAGTATCGTGGGACGACGCTCTTGCCCGACGACAGCTGGCGCCCAACGGCGCAAGCGAACACTAGCATCGAGCCTGCGCTGCACGCTGGGCACGCGCGGCGCATGGAACCTGCATTGACCGCTACCATCCTCATCGTCGACGACAGCCTCACCGTGCGCATGGACTTGGCCGAGGCGTTCGGCTCCGCAGGCTTCCCCACGCGGACCTGCGAGAGCGTTTCTCAGGCACTCTCCGCGCTCGCCACGCAAGCCGTTGAATTAGTCGTTCTCGATGTCGTGCTCCCCGACGGCGACGGCGTGGATGTCTTACGAGCTGTCCGCACGGGGCCAGACCCCGAGCTACCGATCCTGATGCTCTCGACGGCAGCAGAGGTTCAAGACCGAGTGCGCGGCCTCAAGACGGGAGCCAACGACTACGTCGGCAAGCCCTACGAAGTCGGCTACGTGATCGCCAAGGCGCGACAATTGTTGCAGCACCGTGTCTCGCGGACAGCCGCCCCGGCCGTGCTCCTGATCGACGACAGCCCCACTTTCCGTGCAGAGCTCAGCGAGGCGCTCACTCGCGCCGGGCACCGCGTCGTGACCGCGGAAAGCGGCGAAGAAGGGCTGCGTATCGCCGCCGACACTCGTCCTTGCGCAGTCATCGTCGACGGCGTTCTGCCGGGCATCGATGGGCCAACGGTGATCCGCCGCATTCGGATGGACGCCGCGCTGCGCGGATTGCCCTGCATCCTGCTCACCGGCGCGAGCGCGGCCACGGAGGAGTTGCGCGCGCTCGAGTCCGGCGCGGACGCCTTCGTGCACAAGGATCAGGACCCGGAGATCGTGCTGGCCAAGCTCAGCGCGATCCTGCGCAACGCGCGGGCCAGCGAGCGCTCTGCGGAGACTGATAGCTTGCTCGGGCCGAAGCGCATTCTGGCCATCGACGACAGCGCAACCTACCGCGAAACGCTCGCCGACGCGCTGCACGACGAGGGCTATGAGGTGGTCGCTGCGCGCTCGGGCGAAGAGGCGATCGAGCTCCTGGCTGTCCAATCCGTGGACTGCATTCTGCTCGACCTACTGATGCCTGGCATCGGCGGCAAGGAAACCTGCAAGCGCCTCAAGGATTCGCCCGCGATTCGCGACATTCCGATTGTGGTGCTGACCGCCGTCGAGGACAAAGCGTCGATGTTGGAAGGGCTCGCGCTCGGAGCCGACGACTACATCGAGAAATCTGCGGCTTTCGACGTACTGAAGGCCCGCGTACGGGTCCAGCTTCGGCGCCGACAATTCGAGGAAGAAGCGCGCTCGGTGCGCGAACGACTGCTGCGCAGCGAGATGGAGACGGCGGAGGCGCGGGCGGCGCGCCAACTCGCCGAGACGCGCGCCGAGCTGGTGGAAGAGCTCGAGCACAAGAATGTCGCACTGCGCACGCTCGCCGAACGCTATCAGCACGCGAACGAGGACTTGAGCCTCGCGTATCGGGAACTCCAGGCGGCACAATCGCAGCTCGTACAATCGGCAAAGATGGCGTCGCTCGGCGAGTTGGTGGCGGGCGTCGCCCACGAGATCAACAACCCACTCGCCTTCGTGCTCAGCCATTTGAGCACGATTCGCAGCAGCCTCGACAAAGTGCAGGCGGAAGTGACGCTCGAGCCCGCCACGCGCGCAGCGGAGCACTGGGGACGGGCGCGAAACCGGCTGTCTGAGGTCGATGCGGGGCTGCAGCGCATTCGCGATCTGGTGATCAAGTTACGCACCTTCTCTCGCCTGGACGAAGGAGAATGGAAGGCCGTGAGCATCCGCGACTGCGTGCTCTCCGTGCTGACGATTCTCCAGCATCGTTTGAACAGCGGGACACGCGTCGAGACCGCCTTCGGCGAGCCCGACGTCATCGAGTGCTTTCCCGGGCTCCTAAATCAAGCGCTATTGAATTTGATCGCGAACGCCATCGACGCCATCGGGGAGAAACCGGGCTTGCTCTGCGTACAGACGGGCGCTGACGCCGGCGACTACCGCATCATCGTCAGCGACACGGGCTCGGGCATCCCGCTCGAGATTCGTGAGCGAGTGTTCGAGCCGTTCTTCACCACCAAAGCCGTTGGCCAGGGCACGGGCCTTGGCCTACCGATCACTTACTCGATCGTGAAGAAGCACGGCGGCACGCTGGAGCTCGGCGACAACGCAGGGCGAGGCACAGCCGCAATCGTGCGCCTGCCGCTGCCGCAAGGAGCAAACTGAAATGCAGGATTCCAAGGCGCGCGTACTGGTGGTCGACGACGAGCCGCAGATG
Organism: Sorangium sp.; assembly: GCA_019695485.1. GTDB lineage: Bacteria > Myxococcota_A > Polyangia > Polyangiales > Polyangiaceae > PMG-095. Next base: position 1,083 of record JAEUAF010000737.1, on the reverse strand, counting down.
CGGGTCGCGCTGGAAGACGTGCTCACCGACGACTACTCGGTATTGACGAGCCACTCGGGGGCACACGCGCTCGACTTGATGGCGCAGGACCACGAGATCGCCGTGTTGCTCACCGACCATCGCATGCCGCACATGAACGGCGATGAGTTCCTCTCGCGGCTCGGGGACTCCGTGGACACGACGCGGATCTTGATCACGGGCTTCGCCGATCTCGACGCGGTGATTCGCGCAGTCAACGAGGGCGGCATCTTCGCCTACGTTACCAAGCCGTGGAACGCCGACGATCTGCGGCTCAAAGTGCGGCGCGGCGTCGAACTGTTTCGCCTCACTCGCGAGGTCATGAGCGAGCGTCGCGCGCTTCAAGACCTGATGAACAGCGTGCCTGACGGCATCTACTTCAAGGACGAAAAGCTGCGGTTCTTGCGCGTGAACCAGGCTTTCCAGCGAGCCTTGGGGGTGAACGCGGCGGATGAGCTGATCGGGCGACGCCTGTCGGAGGTCCTGCCCGGACCCGAGAGCACCGCGCTGGAAGATGCGGAGAACCGCGTGCTGAGCGAACGGATCCCGGCGGAGGACGCGCTACGGGCGGACGACCGCGGCGAGACACGGCGTTGGTTCTCGGATAGCCGAGCCCCGATCCGCAACGCGACTGGTCAGGTGATTGGGCTCGCCGGGATCTCGCGCGACGTGAGCGGGCGCGTCAAAACGGAGGAGGCTCTGCGCACGAGCGAAAGGCGATTCCGTGAGCAAAGCCGAGTTCTAAACTCCGTCCTGAGCGGCATGGGCGAAGGCACCGTCGTCAGCGACCGTGGCGGGCAGTTCTTGCTGTTCAATCGGCGCGCCGAGCAGATCCTGGGGATCGGCCCGCGGCGTGTCTCCGCGTAGACGCTCGCCGAGGTTTACGGGATCTATACCCAAGACCAACAAGCGTTGGTCTCCGTCGCGCAAAATCCCCTGATCCGCGCGACGACTCACGACGAACGCATCGAAACCGAGATCTTCATCCGCAACGAGGCGGTGGCGGGCGCCAACGTCTCGGTGACAGCGACCCCGCTCAAGGAAGAAGACGGCACGCTGATCGGC
>JAEUAF010000721.1 GCA_019695485.1 Sorangium sp. | reverse complement strand
CGCTGCGCACATTGCGGCTCGGCGGCGGCGCACGCTTCGACGTGCTGCGCCTGTCGGCAAACCTCGTCACGGGTTGGGAGCACAAGAACTTCCTGGGCGGCATGCGTCACTTCAGCATCGACGAGCGCCCAGGGGTGACCCTGTTTCCGACGCGCATCGGCTTGCTACAACCATGGAGCACGTACCTCCCGGAGAATCACCTCGCCGTCGAGGTACGCCAGCCGTCGTTCATCGAGGGTCGCACCACCGCTGCGCTGAACGCTCAGTACAACGTCTACCCGCTGCTCAATCCGTTCGAGGGCGACAACCCGAAAGCCGAACCGATCATCGGCTATCACGAGCTCAAGACTTCCCTGCGCCTGCAGCGTTCGTTTCTGGCCCATCACCTGATGGTGGTGCCGTCCTATAACTGGCAGGCCAATATCCCATTTTACTATCAGGCGGGTCGCCCGACGAAGCCAGATACGGTGCGCGTGTCATTTCCCGAGCTCGTGACGACGCTCTCATTCGTGGACGATCCATTGAAGACCCATTCGGGTTTTGCGCTCACGAATTCACTGCAAGTGGCGGGGCACGGTCTCGGCGGCACCGTGAGCGACGTGCGAGTGGCGCCCGAGGTGAAGGCTTACCTGCCAGTACGGAAGACGGTACTGGCCGCACGCCTCGGCTTCGGCTTTCTGTTTCCGAGCGGGTACGGAGCCAGCCTGACGAACGCCAACCCAGACAACACGACGAGTCAGGACGTCGAGTCGGACCAGCAGAAACTGCTATTTCGCGCGTTCTATTCGGGCGGCCCGAATTCGAACCGAGGCTACCCCTATCGAACCATCGGCCCGCAGGGAGAGCTCGGATTTTTGCTGCCCGCCACCGCGGACTGCAAAGTGGATTCGCACCAATTTGCGTGCAATCGCCCGCTCGGCGGACTGACGCTCTGGGAAGCGTCAATCGAGGCGCGGATCCCCTTCCCGTTCGATGTGCCGTTGTCAGGCGTGCTGTTCGTGGACGCGAGCGATCTCACGAGAAGAGTGGGGCAAATCCGCACCACGGTACCCCACCTATCGCCGGGCTTTGGCCTGCGCTACATGACACCCGTGGGCCCGATCCGCCTCGACGTGGGCTATCGCGTGCCGGGCGCGCAGCAAATCGGCCAATCGGGGCTAGACGATGGCGAGGGTCGCCCCGGCCCCCCTTTGTTCGGCTTCTTTCCTGGCGCGATCCACCTGGCGATTGGCGAAGCGTTCTGAAGCGCCGCCAGCGCCTGCGGGCCTGCCCGTCGCGCACTAAGCTAACCGCGCACTGATGACACGCCGGGCCGCCGCGACGAAGATACTCGCCACTCTGGGGCTTACCCTGGTGTTCCTGGCGGCCGCGAGCGCCGGCTTCATTTTGCATCTCAATTTGCCGCGCGGTCGCCGGGTGGTCGCGAACGTTGCCGTGCGAGCCCTGCGGCAAGAGCTTCAGGGCGGGTTTGCATTCGATGCCGTCGAGCACGTGGGTCGCGACCGCGTCGAGGTAAGAGGGTTTCACGTCGCGGATCCGCGCGGGCGCGAGGTACTCACGGTCTCGCACGTGACGGTGCGAGCGGACATGGCGAGCGCACTGCGGGCGGTGCTATTCGGGGCCGGCTCCGTAGCGTTCACCCTGGACGACGTCGACATCGAACGCGTCGAGACGCATCTCTACGACGACACGGGCGCCGGCGTCCCTTCCCTCGCCGAAGCCTTTACGCCTAGGAAGCTCGCGCCAGGCGCTCAATCGACCAGCGCACGGGTCCAGGTACGAATCGGCGTGCGCACCATCGAGCTCGCCCGCGGCTACGCGCGCGGCAGTGTGTCCGGGCTCCCGACGCTGGAGCTCGAGGTCAATCAGGTGCGGGCTTTCGCGCTCATCACGCAAGAAGGGGTCGAGCTCGGCGTGGCCCGTTTTGGGGCGGCCGCGCGCGGTCTCGGCGGCGCCGATGCGCGCGGCGTCGGTAGTCTCAGACTGAAGGCCCCAGGCTGGCTGTGGGGTTCCTTCGATGGTTTCTTCGGTGACCTCCAGGTCGGGAGCGTCGTGCGCGTCGACGGTAGGGACGTGATTGCAACCATCGAGCTCCCGAAGGCGACGCCCGACGTAATGCGCGGGATCATCCCTGGCTATCCCTTGCAACGTGATGCGAGCGTCCATATCGACGCGGCGGGCCGCTTCCCTCAACTCTTGCTCACTGCGCGCCTGGAGGTCGACGGCGCACGCGTGCTGGCGAAAGGCCCAGTGCGCTTCGAACGCGAACCGAGCTTCGATCTGCAGGTGGCGGCGAACCATTTGAACCTCGCCGCGCTGGCTCCGCGTTTTCCAGCCAGCGATCTGGACGCCAATTTCCAGCTGAAATTGCGGACTCCGAACGGGAAGCCGCTGCTGAGTTTGGACGGCAGCAGCGATGCGGGCAGCGTTGGGGGGATCGACGTGCCCGCCGCCACGCTGCAAGCCCAATTGGCGACGGGAGTGCTCAGCGGAGAGGCCTGGTTGAAGGAGCCGGGCTTGCCCATTCACGCCACGTTTCACACGCAAGACGGCAAGTTCGACCTTCGTGCCGACAGCGAGCAGGGCGACCTCGACCGCGCCCCCCGCTTGAAACACGCGTTCAGCGCTCGCGGCCAGGGCAGCGTGCATCTGAAAGCTCACGTCGAACAGGGCAAGCTCAGCGCCAGCGTGGAAGGGAGCGTCCGCAACTTTCAGCACGGCGACCTCGAGCTTGGCAAAGGGACCATCACGGGTCGCGCTTCGGGCTCTGTGAGCGATCTTCGAAATCTCAACCTCGACCTCTCTCTGAAGGGCGAACGCGCGCGATCGGGGGCCCTGAATTTCCCCACGATCAGCGCCAACGCCAAGGGGCGCCTCGCCGCGACAGACGTCAGCGCAGCGCTCACGGATCCGCGCGGCGGAACGCTCGAGACGCACGCTCGAGTCGAGGCCCTCGAGCACGGGACGCAACTTCGAGACGTGAAGGTCAGCTATCGGAAGGACGAGGCCGAGCTCAGTGGCGGGCTCGACAGCGTGCTGATCAATGGCGACAAACTGACACTTCGCAACTTGGCCCTGCGCGGCCTGGGTGGCGAACTCACTGGCTCGGTCGAGATCGGCCCCACCCTGATCGCTATCGACGCCCGCGGGAAACGCTTGAATCTCGGCGCACTGAGCCGGCTGCTGGGGATCCCGTCGCACTACGCCGCCGGCAAGCTGGACCTCGACGCCGACGTGCTCTTGGCGCGCGACATCGAGCGCGGCAGCGTCCACGCGACCCTCCTCGAAGGCGAAGTCGGTCCGCTTTCGGAGGTGTCCTCGAGCTTCAACGCAACGCTGGAGAATCACCACCTCGTCGGTGACCTGAGCGCCGATGTGCATGGAGTCTTGAGCTCGAGCACACGTTTCGACCTCGAGCTCTCCGGCAGCGTGCGAGATCTCCACGCGCTCAAGGATACGGTTGGCGAAGCTGAATTCGACATCCGCGACGTCAACCTCAACCTGTTGAGCCTGGCTCTCGCGCCGGGTGGCAAGCCGCCGGTGGCCGGGAAACTGGCGGTAACGGTGAAAGCGACGCGACGCGTGCCGTATGCGCTACCAAGCTACGAAGTCACAGGGTTCACCGATGGGCTTTCGCTGGAGGCCGGGCTCGTGCACCCGCTCGCCCCAGCGCTACACGACATCGACGCGCGCTTCGGTTTGAATCTGAGCGGCGAATCCGGTGACGCCGATGTCTCCGTGCAGCTTGTCGACCGCCGCGGCGTGCTTTCGTCCGCGAGTCTGGCCACGACAGTCGACTGGGTCGAGGCATTGCGAAACCCCTCTCGAATTGGCACGCAACTCTTGGAAGCGCCAGTGCTCGGGAAGCTATTGATCGACGAGCGGCCGCTCAGTGAGCTCCCCCGAGGCCTGCTACCAGTCGAGGCGGACGGGCGCTTGCGCTTGGAGGTCGCCCTCAGCGGAACTCTCTCGGCTCCCGAACTCTCGGGACGCCTCAGGCTGGCCACCTTCGAGCTCAGTGCGGTCCGCAACGACCACCCGCTCGACTTCTGCGCTCAATTTGGCTGGGCGCAAAGTAGCCGCAAGCTCGGCTCGAGCGGGGAGTTCTTTCTCTCGAAGAAGGATCTAGCGGTGTGTCAGGGACGGCGCGTAGGACAGTACTCGCTGAACGGCTCGTTCGATGCCAAGTCACCCGACGGCGTGGTGCGACCGACCGGCAGCGCCGTGCTGCTCGTGGAATCACTGCCGCTCGACGCGATTCCTGGCTTCGGGCAGGCTGAGCTCGGCGGTACCGTCTCTGGTCGTGTCTCGCTGAGTGAGCTCGGTCTCTTCCCGGCGCTCTCCGCCAACCTGACGCTCAACGACGCGCGCATTCGATCCGTGGCCGTAGGCGAGGGCAAGCTCGACATTCGCTCCAATGAGCAAGCGCTCGGCGTGACTCTCGACCTCGCGAAGGGGCAGGGCAAGCTCGGGCTTACCCTGCTCGCAGGGCTCGACCTCGGCGGCCCATTTCCACGGCTCAAGGCCGGCGAACCGATCGGTGTGCGCGTCCTCGCCAGGCAGGCGGACGCAGTGATCCTGTCACCGTTCGTGCGCGATCTATTCAGCGAACTCGGCGGCAAAGTCGACGCCGACTTGAGCGCCAGTTTAGTCCTAGACGGATCCGCAGCGGCGCAGCACGATAGCAGCTTTCAAGGCAAATTGGCGCTCCACGAAGGCGTGCTCGAGCTCGCGGGCCTTGGCTTGAAGCTCGACGACGTGGAGCTCAGCGCCGACGCCACGCGCGACGGGGCCGACACGCGCGTCAGCGTGCCTGCGCTCACGGCGCGGGCGGGCGAACGGGGTCGCGTCGTCGCGGTGCGCAACGCGCGGCTGTGGCTTCAGGGCCTACGCCTGTCGCGCGCCGAAGGCAGCGTCGACGCGGCCGAGCTGCCTCTTTCATTCGAAGGGGTACCGCAAGCCACGGCCACCACCCGCCAGAGCATCTCGTTTTCCGTCAAACGCGAGCCCACGCAGATGCTGGCACGCATCAACGTGCCGTACCTCGTGATCGCTCTTCCGCAGGCCGCCGCTAGAAACCTGATCTCGCTCGAAGAAAACCGATCGATCGAGATCGTGCAGCCGATCACCGCGCCCGGCCACTCCGGCAGCGAGGGGCTCCCCTGGCGCTTCGAGTTCGATCTCGGCGAAAACGTCAAACTGACGCGCTCGGATTTGGATCTGCCGCTCAGCGGACATACCCAAGTGCAGTTGGGTGACAAGGTGGACGTCACCGGTGACGTGGAGCTCAAACCGGGGGGACGCATCGACGTGTCCGGCAAAACCTTCGTCATCGAGTCGGGCGAGGTTCACTTCGATACGGGCGACCCCGGCAGCCCACGCCTGCGCGTGACGGCCAACTGGCGAGCGGCAGACGGCAGCGTGGTGACGGCCGACGTCGCCGGGACGCTCAAGCAAGCGACGCTCTCACTCTCGAGCCCGGGCCGCGATCTTCAACAGATCTATGCGCTCTTGCTGGGCGGCAGCGGAAGCGCAGAAGGTGGCGATGCGCGCATCGCAGGCGCCTCAGTGGGCGCGGACCAAGTGCTCGGACCGCTGCTCGAGAATACGCCCCTCCGCAATGTGGAGATCCGCACGGGCAGCGAACAAGCCGCCGACCAGCGCACGTATTCGACCTATACGGCCGCCGTGCCACTCAGCGAACAGGTTTGGTTCGAGGGCAGCTACAAAGCTCTGAACTCACAAGTCTCGAACGAGCAGAGCAACGCCTTCAGCGGCACCCTCGACTGGCGCTTCCGCCGCAATTGGTCGCTCCGCACCGAGGTCGGCACCATCGGCACCGGCGTGGATCTACTCTGGAACTACCGGTACTAGTGAAGCTTCGCTACGGGCAGCGCGCGCTAGCGCAACCAATCGAAATCGTGAGCTCGAACTGCCCTTCGGACCAGTACTTGTCGATGGCCTCGCTCACGTAGAGGAACGCCCCATCCAGGTCCTCGCGTCCGAGCCAAGCCCGCACCGTCGGCGCGATCAGGAGCCGGGTCGCTGGATCATCGAAAAACGCGCGACCGCTCGAGAACGGCAGCGTGATCTGACGCACTTCGACGTCCACGTCGTCGAACCCCGCAGCCTCGAACTCGTCGGAAAGCGTCTCGAGCGTCAGGCACTCGCTGAGCCGCTCTTCGAGCTCCCGCGCGAACTCGGCGTCATCGGCCTTCAGCGCATACTCGCGCAGCAGGTCGAACACCTCTTGAAACGACCCGCGCAGGGGTAGCGAGACCAGCGCCTGCCCTCCAGAGCAGAGCAACCAGCGCAGAGCGCTCCACAACTCGGGACGCTCGCCACCGCTCTGCACAGGGTGCAAACACAAGGCATGCGTGAAGATGCCAGGCTCCAAGTCACCCGGCAGTGACTCCGCAATCCGATATTCGATGGCGGGACTGCCATTGGCGAGCACCTTGGCTTCCGCCACCGCGAGCGCTGCCTCGGAGGCGTCGACCCCCAGAATTTCCACGCTCTCGATGCGCTCGAATAGGGCGAAATCCGGCTCGCCCGTGCGACAGCCCACGTGCAACACGCGAGCTTCGGGTCCGGAGACCAGCATGTCGAGCGCGAGTTCGCCGAAGCGCGCCAAATAGCGTGGCGCAACGAATTTTTCGAAGACGGGGGCGTCTTCCTGGGAGAGCTTCTCGGATCCGAACACGCGCTCCTGGGGCTATCAATTCGGGGCGGCCAGATCAATCCCGGAATCCCGGAACGCTCTCCGGCGTTATGCTGGGCCAGTGCGGCCACTAGTTCGGATAGCCCTGGCATCGGCGCTTGCGCTCGTTGTTTCGCGTCTGGCCGAGCGCGCCCTGCCCCCTGCGGCGGCCGCCAGCAATCCCACCGCACCCGAGCGAACCGCCATGCGGGCGGCGTGCCCGGTGGGCGCCCTGCCCGATCACGGCGCGTGCATTCCAATCCCGCTCGGTGAAGCGATCGACGACGGGCCGAGCCTCGAGGTCGAGCAGAACGAACATCACGACCGGAAGGGACGCCTCGTCCGCTACGAACACATCCCGCGGCGCCCCGAGCGACCCGAGGACTACCATCGCTACGTCCTCCCTATTCCGATTCCGAAGGACCAAGCCTTTCTCGGCAGCGGCTACGATTTGGACCGCCCCGACAGCGAACAACGGCGCGGCTTCGGGCTCAAGGCGGTCGGTCATGGCGGCGTGGACCTGGCTTCACCCAGGGGCACGCCGGTCCATGTGGTGCGTCTCGAGCATCAGCAGGGCGACGCCGACGTCCTCTTCGTGGGCGAGCTGTTCGGGACCAGCGTGGTCACGCGCCATACGGTCACCGAGTCCGGTGCGCCCCACGACTACTTGATTGTGCACGGCCACCTCGAGCGAGCCAACGCCAACATCCACGTTGGCGACGCGCTGCCCGTGTCGCCCACGAGACGGCGTGGTGCTGCGAGCGCTCTCGCCGCGCGAACTCGTTCACAACGCGAAGACCATCGCCTGCGATCCGAGAAATCTTCTCGAGCTCGGCGGGTGACTCGCTATTCGACGAGCTTGTACCCAAACCCGTAAACCGTGAGGATGCGCTCGGGTTTGTCGGGCGTGTCCTCCACCTTCTTGCGCAATTTCACGATGAAATTGTCGATGGTGCGGTTGCTCGGATTGGCTTCGATGCCCCAAATCTTGTTCAGAATTTCCTCGCGGCTCACCGGTTGCCCGACGCGTTCGTGCAGCAAGCGCAAGAGCTCGACCTCGTAGAACGACAGCGTTTCGGCCTTCTTGCCGTCGCGCTGCAGGGTGTGGCTCGACAGGTTCACGGCGACGTCGCCGATCTTGAACGTCACGGCCTCACTCGGACGCTGAGTCCGCCGAAATAGCGCGCGCAGGCGGGCCACCAATTCGCCAATGCTGAAGGGCTTGGTGACATAGTCGTCAGCGCCGGCGTCGAGCCCACGGATCTTGTCGGCCTCCTGACTCTTGGCGGTCAGCATCAGAATGGGCACGAAGGGATCGCTGCGCCGGATCTCCTCACAGACCTGATAGCCATTGATATCCGGGAGCATCAAGTCGAGCAGAATCGCATTCGGGCGCTCACGGTGAGCGACCTGCGCACCTTCGCGCCCGCCGGCGGCCGTGAGCACGCGAAAGCCTTCGAACTCGAGCGCGTCCTTCAAGCCGAGCACGATGTGCGGCTCGTCGTCGATGACCAGAATGGTGCGCCGGGGATCCATCGCCTACGAGCCAACACTTGCGCAGCTAGTCCGGGAGCGTCAAGCGCTCGGTCCCCGTCCAGGCCGAGCGGTGCTGCCATCGCACTAGACGAAAACGCCGCCGCTCGAATTGAGCGGCGGCGTCTTGCGCACTGACCAAGCGGCGGGGAAGCCCCGCCGAGGTCGCCTAC
>JAEUAF010000669.1 GCA_019695485.1 Sorangium sp. | reverse complement strand
ATACTGATCGCGCAGCTCTTGCACCAGCGCATCCCGCTCGGGACCCGCCGGAACCTCCTGGATGCGATTGTAGTAGACCGCGTTGACGGCGGCTTGTGCACCCATCACCGCGATTGAGGCCGTTGGCAGCGCCAGACAGGCGTCGGGTTCGAAGGCCGGCCCGCACATCGCGTAGAGACCCGCACCGTAGGCCTTTCGCACGATGACGCTGATTTTCGGCACGCTGGCCTCGCTCACCGCAGCGATCATCTTCGCGCCCGCCCGAATGATGCCCTGACGTTCGACCTTGGTGCCAATCATGAAGACCGGCGCATCGGCCAAGAATAAAAGCGGGATCTGGAAGGCGTCGCACAGCCAAATGAAGCGCGCCGCCTTGTCGGCGCTGTCCACGAACAATACTCCGCCCAAGTGTTTGGGTTGGTTTGCCACGATGCCGACGACACGCCCTTCGATGCGCGCGAAGGCCGTGACAAGCTCCTTCGCAAAGCGCTCCTTGACTTCCAAGAACGTCCCCTCGTCGATCAGGGCGTCGATCACGCGCTTCATGTCGAACGCTTTGTTCTCGTCCGGAACCACGACGTCGACGATGCGCGCCGCGTCGGCCCGCGGTGCGCGCGGCGCCACGGCGCCCGGCGTGCCCTCGCAGTTCTGAGGAAGGTAGCCGAGGTAGCTGCGCGCCCAGGCGATCGCGCTCGGCTCGTCTTTGGCGAGGACATCGCCGCAGCCGGAGACCTGGGTGTGCATTTTGGCGCCACCCATCTCTTCTAGCGTGACCTTCTCGCCGATTACCATTTCGGCCATGCGCGGCGAGCCCAGGTACATGCTCGCGTTGCCGTCGACCATCACCACCACGTCGCAGAAAGCGGGGATGTATGCGCCGCCCGCCGCCGACGGGCCAAACAGCACGCAAATCTGAGGCACTTTCCCGCTGAGCTTTACCTCATTGTAGAAGATGCGACCCGCGCCACGCCGACCCGGAAACATCTCGACCTGATCGGTGATGCGGGCGCCCGCTGAGTCGACCAGGTAAAAGAGCGGGCAATTTTGGCGTTCAGCCACCTCCTGAATACGGAGAATCTTTTCGACGGTGCGCTTGCCCCAAGAGCCTGCTTTGACCGTGGAGTCATTTGCCATCAGCGCCACGACGCGACCCTCGATGCGACCAACGCCCGTGATCACCCCATCGGCGGGCAGATCCTCGGCCTCCGAGTTGGCGAGCAGCGCGTCCTCCACGAAGCTATCGGCGTCGAGCAACAAGGCGATGCGCTCGCGCGCGAAGAGCTTCCCCTGTTCGGCGTTCTTCTGGTGATACTTGGGGGCGCCCCCTGCGCTCGCGCGCGCGGCGAGATCGGTAAGTTCACGGTCGTCCATCACTCGCTACGGTAACGGGATAGACAGATGGGTCAATAGCGAGTCGGGCCGGGCCGGCCGCTGCCTCAGCGCTCGGCCAACAACTGGCGAACGAGGGCGTCGACCTGGCGCAAACGCGCCGACGAAAACCCCACCATGACGTCCCGCACCAAGCCCTTGCGATCGATGACGAACAGGGTTGGCAGCGCGAACGCTCGATAGGCCCGAATCGTGGCGCCCTCCTCGTCGACGAAAATCGAGTACGTGAGGCGCTGTGAACGGGCGCTGTCTGCGGCGAGCGCGAAGGCATCGCCGGTCACGCCGATGACGCGCAGCCCCTCGGCCGCATGGCGATCACTCCAGCCGCTGAGGAGCGGCGCCGTGAGCCGACACGGGGCGCACCAAGTCGCCCAAAACTCCAGCACCAAGACCTTGCCGCGGAGCGAGTCCCGATTCAAATCCAAGTTGCCTTGGACCTGTTTCAGCTCCCCAAAAGCGGGCGCGGTGATGCTGAGGAAGCGCTTCTTCATCAACGCTTCCTCACTCGGGAGCGACTCGAGCTCGGCTGCGAGCAGGTGCGGATCCCCGCCGCGCAATAGGCTCAGGGCGACGCGCGCCCCCGGGTGACGACTGCTCACCTCGGCCACGAGCTCGGAAGGACGCCCAACGGTTGTGCCGTCGACGCTGGTGATGACGTCCCCCGTGTGAACGCCAGCGCGCTCCGCGGGGGAGCCCGGCACGACGCCGCGCACCAATACGCCGGGCTCGTCGGGCATGCGCAGAGCGAGCTCGACACCGAGCCAGCCAGGACCGTCAGTGTTCTCCTCCGCTTCGGGGTCGTCGCGCGTGGCAGGACTCTCGGGCAAGGGGCTCGCGGCCGGAACGCTGGATGCGGGCGCGGTCTTGACGGGTGCGGACGCGGGCGCAGATGTTTGCCGAGCGACCGCCGGTGCCCGGGTCGCTTGCGCGCACGCCGCGAGCATCAAACCAAACAACGGCGCCGCCAGCGTCTTCGAGGCGCGATACCAGGGCAGCCCGGCCGTGTGCGGGTGCGGTGCGGGCGAGGCGACAGCGTGCGCTAACAAGCTGTTAGTATGTCGGCCTGAACCGCCGCCATCAACTGCTCCTCGTGCTCGTTGCAGGCCTCGGCTGCGCTCCCGCCCCACAGGTGCCTTCGTCGCCACCAGCTGCGAGTGCGCCCGGCCCGAACGCGGTCGAGGCGAGGCCGAGAGCGGCAGTCGCGCCCTGGTTCGAGCTCGGCAAGAGCTTTCCGAATCTGACCCCAACGCGAATATCGAGCGCGCACGCGGCTCGCGGAGCCAGCGCCGAAATTCGCGTGTGTCCCGAAGCCGAGGCTCAGTATCGTTCCCTGGTCACCGACAGTGAATTCGCAGACGGCACGCTGATCGTGGAGTGGCTGGAAGACACGCGCGGCCCGCAGTCGCGACGAGTCCTCGCCCTCGAACGGCGCGACGGCGCGTGGCATTACTGGGAGCTCGACGCCAACGGCCGAGGCGCCGAATTGGGGCCGTCGAGCAGCTGTCAGCAGTGTCACGCGGCTGCGCCAGCACCCCCCGTCTTTGGGCTTCCCCGCAAGAAAGCGGCCGCGCCCTAAACCCGCTGGCTCGGTGAAGGTCCCGGCGCCGCTCGTTTTCCCGGCGCGAGGCTTCCGGGAATCGAAGGGCCCTCGACCGCGTTCTTTCGCATGAGCCCCGATAATGGGGCCACAAAAAGCGCCAAAGCCCGGACCGAATGGCCGGGCTTTGGAGAAAAAACGCTCTCAACGCTAAGCGAACTAAGGAGTCAGTCTAAGCGAAAGAACTAAGGAAGCGGTGAAGTCGCAAGTCGAAGCAGGGCCGTGCCACGGCCCAAAGGAGAACAAGCAAGCAAAGACGTCGGGGTGGTCGCCCCGACGTCAGCCCTTTAAGCACGCGCCGTGCCAGCATTTCCCAAATCATCGTAACTTTCTAGATTCGTTATGTTTTATTACTAACGCTGGGGCTGCAGCAGGTGCCTTGAAGCGCGGGCCATGGCTCAGCTGTCATGACAGGCTGTGCACCCTGCAAAGTTTTCAGGCCTGTGGGTAACCTGGAGACTCGCACGACAAGCGTCGGAAAGTTCTCGGGCGTTTCTCTCACTCGGGACGCTAAAGTGGCCGATGCTGCGCGTTTTCCAGCGGTGGCTTTCCTGGTTGGCGACGCTCGTGCCGTTCGGGCTGCTCGTTCGAGCGAAGCCGCGGCACTACCGCGAGATCGTGCGAGTGGTCTGGGAGAATCGGGGGCGCTGGGCGTACGCGCTGCGCATTCTCCGACACGGCGTTTGCGACGGCTGCTCGCTCGGCCCTCGCGGATTGAGAGACGACGTAGTTCCAGGAATCCATCTCTGCCTGAGCCGACTCAAGCTGCTCAGGCTAAACACCATGGGCCCCATCGAGGCCGAGCGCCTCGATGACATCGACCCGCTGCGCAGGCTCTCGAACGAAGAGCTTCACGCGCTCGGACGTGTCCCCTACCCACTCATACGTCGCGCGGGAGAGCGCGGCTTTTCGCGTCTCTCATGGGCCGAGGCGCTCAGGCTGGTTTCGGATCGGATGCGCAGCACGGATCCCGACCAAATGGGTCTGTTCCTGACGAGCCGAGGCCTCACCAACGAAACCTACTATGTGGCTCAGAAGCTTGCTCGCATCGCTGGCACGCCCCACGTCGACACTTGCGCGCGCCTCTGTCACGCCGCATCGACGGTCGGACTGAAAGAGACGCTCGGCTTTGCAGCGCCCACCCTCTCGCTCAAAGATTGGATCGGCACCGATCTGCTGCTGATCATCGGCAGCAATCTGCCGAACAATCAGCCCGTCTCCACGAAGTATCTCTATCACGCGAAGAAGGCGGGCACGCGCGTCGTCGTGATCAACCCGTTCCGCGAGCCTGCGCTCGAACGCTACTGGATTCCCAGCCTGCCAGACTCCGCGTTGTTTGGAACCAAACTCGCGGACGATTTCTTCCTGGTACGACCGGGTGGCGACATTGCTTTCCTGACCGGCGTCCTGAAGGCGCTCGACGAAGCGAACGGGTGGGACGAACGATTCGTCCAAGAGCGAACCACTGGGTCAGAAGCCTTGCGCCGCGCGCTCGCCCAAAAGTCTTGGACCGACATCGTGAACGAGGCGGGCATCGAGGAGAGCGAGATTCGGCGCCTAGCCGCCATGTATGGCCGTGCGAAGACCGCCGTCATCGTCTATTCGATGGGGCTCACGCAGTACGAGTTCGGGGTCGACAATGTGCGCATGGTCGTAAACCTCGCGTTGGCGCGCGGCATGATCGGCAAGCCCAACGCGGGCATCATGCCGATCCGTGGGCACTCCGGCGTGCAAGGCTCCGCGGAATGCGGCGCAGATCCTGACAAGTTGCCAGGCGGCGCAGCACTCGACGCCGCGAACATCGAACGCTTCGAACGCGCTTGGGGCAGCAAAATCCCGGCTCGCCCAGGGCTGCGCGCGGCCGCGCTGCTCGACAAGGCAGGCGAGGAGGGTCTAGACCTGCTGTATCTAATCGGTGGCAACCACCTCGAAACGATGCCCGATCGCCAACATGCGGCGCGTGCCCTCGCGCGCGTGAAGCTGCGCGTCCACCAAGACATCGTGCTGAACACGTCGACCTTGCTCGACGCGGAGGAAGCCGTCCTGGTTTTGCCAGCAGAGACCCGCTACGAGCAACGCAGTGGCGGCACCTCGACATCGACTGAGCGCCGCATCCGCTTTTCGCCGGAAATCCCGGGGCCGCGCATCGCGGAAGCGCGACCGGAATGGGAAATCCCGGCGCTGATCGGCAAGCAGCTGCTCCCGCAACGCATGGACTTATTCGGGTATGCGGACAGCGCCGCCATCCGTCAGGAGATGGCCGAACTGATGCCGATTTACCGCGGCATCGAGACACTCGAACGCGAGGGCGACGCGGTTCAGTGGGGCGGCCCGCAGCTTGGAGCCAGCGCTTTTCCAACCAGCGACGGCAAGGCGCATTTCACCAACGTCGACTTGCCGCGCATCGACGTCCCACTCGACCACTTCTTGCTCACGACGCGTCGCGGCAGGCAATTCAATTCGATGACCTACGGCACGCGTGATCCCTTGCTGGGCGGCCAGGCGCGTGACGCGGTGCTGATGGACGCGCGCGACATCGCCGCGCTCGGCCTCAAGGACGGAGAGCCAGTGCGCGTGGTCGCGGATCACGCCGAGA
This sequence comes from Sorangium sp., assembly GCA_019695485.1. GTDB lineage: Bacteria > Myxococcota_A > Polyangia > Polyangiales > Polyangiaceae > PMG-095. The sequence goes on along the minus strand of JAEUAF010000669.1, from coordinate 820 downwards.
TGCGAGCACACGTACGCAGCGCACCCTGCCGGCGCGGACACGTGCAGGGCTATTGGCCAGAGTGCAACGTGCTCTTGTCGCGCAAGTACGACAGGGCCTCGGGAGAGCCCGACTACAACACCATCGTACGCATCGAGCGCCTGCCGTGAGCTTGCCGAGCGACCGAGCCACGCGCGCCGGCATTGCCCGTTCCAGCGTCGTGCGCTTCAAGGACGAGCAATCCGAGGTTGTCGAAGACGCCGTCGTCGTCGAAGAGCCGCTCCAGATCCGCATTGCGGGCGAGCCGTGGGTGACGACCCTGCGCACGCCCGGCTCGGACAACGAACTCGTGCTCGGTTTCCTGCTCGCAGAGGGCGTCATCCAGTCAGCCAAAGACGTGCTCAGCATCGCTCCCTGCGGCCGCCCCGGCGATGAAAACGCCGCCAACGTGATCGAGGTGTGCCTGGCGCCCGGTGTCGCGTCACCGCTCGAGCACGAGGAGCGACGCCGAGCAACGCTGAGCAACGCCAGCTGCGGGGTCTGCGGTCGGGCCAGCGTCGACGATCTCCTCGCGCGTGTGCAGCCCATAAGCAGCGAAACGCGCTTCGAACCCGCCTGGATTGCTGGGCTCGAAATGGCGCTCGGCGCCGCACAAAGAAATTTCGCGCTGACCGGCGCTTTGCACGCGGCTGGCGTCGCGGCGTCGGGGGCGAATTTGCGCGTGGTCCGTGAGGACGTCGGGCGCCACAACGCGGTCGACAAGGCGATTGGGCGGCTGCTGATCGACGGCGCACTGCCGGCTTCGGACTCGGCCCTGGTGGTCAGCGGACGCGCGGGCTTC
>JAEUAF010000667.1 GCA_019695485.1 Sorangium sp. | reverse complement strand
ACGCGCGAACGCTTCACATTTCTCCCCGAGCAGAAGCCGTTTCGCCTCGCGCCGCCTGGACCGCTGTTTCGCCAGTCGCTCCAAGTCTACGGGCTGGTCGACACGCAATACCGCCGTTTTCGTAGCGGGGTCGACTACGCACTCAGCAGCGACAACACGATTGATTGGCTGTCGCGCCCGGATGGGCGCCCTCAAGCCGGCGCGACCTGGCCCGACGAGGGCAGCGACTTCTTTGCCAACTACGACTATCGACCAGCGGAGGGCGGCCGGCCTCGCCTCTCGGATCGCAATCCCGGGAGCATCACACGGCTGCTTGCGGAAAGCTTTGCGCGCGAGTTTGCCGTTGTGTCCCGCCAGCTCGAGGCCGTGTATCGCGGTGCCTATCTGGAGACGGCGAGTGGTAGGGATCTCGATCAACTCGTGGCGCTGCTCGGACTCTCGCGGCGCGTCCCGACGTTTGCGGTGGGAACGTTGCTGTTTGCGCGCACCACGCCCGCGCCGGCCGCGATCTTCGTGCCGGCCGGTACGCGCGTATCGACCGCCGAGCCGCCGCTCGCGACTTTCGAGACTACCGAAGATCGCACGCTCGCGCGGGGTACGCTCACGGTAGAAGCGCCAATTCAAGCGCTGGCGAGCGGCATTGCCGGCGTGGTGGATCCGCACGCGATTCGAGTCATTCATCGTCCGATTCTGGGCGTCGAGTCGATCGACAACGCGCTCGGCACCAGCTTGGGCACGGCCGCGGAGAGCGACGACGCGCTGCGCTTGCGCGCCAGGCGTGCTCTCGAACAGAGCGGGCGCGCCACGCCGGGCGCGCTGATCTCCGCACTCACCACGCTGCCAAACGTGCGTGAGAAGGACCTGCGCGTGGACGAAGATCCGCTGCGCCGTCCCGGCGTCGTGACGCTCAAAGTGGCCGCCGAGCTCGATGCCGCGCAGGCGGCGCGGGCCGTCCAACTCATCGAGGAGAACCGTCCGCTCGGGGTGCGCGTGCTGCACGATCTCGACACGCCGTAAACCCTACCTTCGATCGGCGCCCCCGCGCCCGAGATCGATGACCGCGACGACGCGCCGCCCGCCGACACGACTGTCGACACAGCGGGGCTATTCTACCCGGTGGCGATTGCGGCCGTGCTGCTGCCTGCGGCCAGCGGGCTCTCGAGTGCCCAGCGTACGGCTTTAAAGCAGCGCGGAGAGGCGGCGCTGCGCGCTTTCGTCGCCAACGCCGGCATCGGAGAGACCTTGGTCTACAACGGCCTGGTCGCTCAGCTCATGGGTATTGAAGGTGTGAGCGACGTGTCCGTCGAAATGTATCCCGTTCCAGCGCCGGTCGTTCCCGAAGGGGGCGGCCCGCCGAGTCCGGGCACGCCGCCCGCGTTGCGACGGCACAACCTCGACGTGCCGCGCTCGCAACGCGCTAGCGTGGATCCCAAGAACTTGGGCGCGTTCGCGGTCGACGTCGGCGGCGAACTGGTGGCGCTCGATGTTACGGTGACGGTCACGCTGAAAGGTCTGGCTCTGCTACCGGACATCGACCCCCTGGTCATGCGCGAAGACGTGCGCCAAATGATCGCGGCGGCGCTACGTGACCACATCGATTCACTCCAAGCAGTGACGCTTGCAACGCTCAAGGGGCTGCTGCCCGAGACCGAGTACTATAGGGTCGACGCCGTCGAGTATCGCGTCGAGTTTCTCGACGCCGGTATCCGCGTCGGTCACCAAAACGTCGATCTGACGCTGGACGATCGACAACGTCCTTGGCTCCGCCAGGTGCTGCTGAAGGCGGTGAGCGCGTGACCCAAGCTGTGCCGAACGGACGCGCCCGTCAGGTGCTCGCGCGCTTTCCGGCCCACTTGGGCCTCGAGCAGCCAGGGAAGCTCGTCGGCGCCGTCGCCGATGTGATAGCGACGTCGCTCGACGAAGTTTCTGCCGATCTCGCCCGGGTTCGGCGCGCGCATCGGCTCGGCGACGCCGACACGGTGCGCGATCTCCTACTGCTCGGCGGGTTGCACGGCATCAGCGACGACGACTTGGGCATGCTCGAGCTGCGGGACGCAGAGTTGCGCGCGCGAGTCGCTCGGCTTCGCGCGCAGAGCGCTGGCCCCGAGCTCGAACGCAGCGAAGCGGCCAGTGCGGTTCTGGAGGCATTCGGCGTTCACGCCAGCGAGCTGCGGCTCGAGCACTTCGCGCCGGAGAGTGGCGACAAGGCGGTCGCCGCCTTGCGCTTGGCCGAGCGCGCCGAAGCGGTGGTAGGCTCGTCTCGATATCTCGAACTATTGCGCGCCCGCATCCGAACGATCGCCAGGATCCACGCGGGCGGTAACGCAACGGTTCGTGCGATGTTGGCGGCCACGGCGAACGCCCTCGACCTCGACCTCGACCTCACCAGAAACGTGAGCGTGAAACGTGGGCTCGCGGAGCTCAAGGGGCTGCCGGCGGTAGCGGCCGACGACGACCTCTTCCACAGCCCCGATCACTTCTGGCACGCAAGCTTCGTCGGCGACAGGGCCGCGCTGACGCGCCGTGTCGAGAGCCCCACCCCCGCAAACCGCGTGTCAGCCGCGCACGCCATCATCGTCGTCGATCTCGCCCAGCAGATGAAGCTGCCGAGCGCGGCGCTCTTAGCGAAGGCGGCGGAGCTCGGCATCGCCGTCACCCGCGCGGACGCGAGCCTGAATTTGGCAGACGCTGATGCTCTCTCCAGCGCGCTCGGCTTCGTTTTCGAGCGCACGGGTGCGGGCACGGTCAACATCGGGCGTTCGCTTTCGGTGCGCGAGCTCGCTCAGCAGCTGTCGCTGAGCGTCGCCTCGGTGCTGGCGCGGCTCGCGGCCATTGGAGTGACGGGAGCCGATCCGAGCAGTGAGCTCGACCCCACAACCGTCGCCAGCGCGGCTCGCAAATTTGGCTACGTCGTCGAGCAGACCTTGCTGCCCACCGGTCTCGAGGAAGTGATCGGCGTCGAGGAAAACCCGCTGCGCCGCATCGAGCATGAGCAGTCCGATTGCGCTCATGCTGAGCGATTTAGCATCCTGCGCCGCGGCTTTGGCCGCGTCTTGCTGCGCACGGCAGTGACCGGCATTGGCGCTCGCACCTTGGGGCCCATGCTGGTCAACCGCGACGAAGGTCGCGGCGTCGGCTTCCTGGGAGGGGTGCCAGACGGCAAGATCCTCACCTTCGACGAGGCTGGGCGCGCTTCGCTCGAAGGGGTGGGTGACGTGACCGCGTCGTGCTTTTCCTTCGCTGGCGCCGTGTTCGCGGACGCTGACCAACCACACCCGAACGACTTCGTGCTGGCAGGCGCGGGAGCGGACGGAAGCCGTGTTGCGCGGACAATCAC
>JAEUAF010000526.1 GCA_019695485.1 Sorangium sp. | reverse complement strand
CCGCACCAAAACCCCAGGCAACTCGAGCAGAAGCCTTAGCCGAAGTTATACAGCCACATAGTGCTCCACTTTGTAACACAGCTCTCGTTTGCGTCAAGGGTGCCTTCGCGAGCCTGAACGCCGAGTGAGCGCCGTGCCGCCGTCGATGTCACGGACGTGCGCGCGGATGCCAGGGAGACCGACATGCGTCTGCCAAGTCGGCGACTCCGCCCCGTTCACTCGACGTGAAACGCTGCCGCCGAAGGCGGATCGCATTCGTACGTCGTTTCGTACTGGCTGCTGAAACACGACGTTTCGATTTTCGCACCGGGCACGAGGCCTGCCGTGGCAATCCCAGTGCCTGGATAGAGAAAGACCTGAATCGGTCCCGAGCCATCGTCGATGTCTATCTTGTAGCCATAGGGGCTGTCGTCGACGAGCGGGCCGACCATCGTCCCGCGCAGGCGCAATAGGCGCCCTTCCGTCGCCTCCCCAACTGCGCCGGTCGCCGTGCGAAAGCCGCGCAGCGGCGCTGCGTGAAAAAGGAGCGCCACGGATGTCGGCTGAATCGAGAGCAGCCCAAAGTTGTCGATGAGGGTGCCCGTCACGCGTACGACGTCGCCCACTTGTCGCGCCGCACCCGCCGCGTCGACCACATAGATGCCATCGACCAAGCCTTGAATCGCGAAACCGGCGTCGAAGGCGCCGGAGGGCACCGTCACGCTTCCGACCAGCGAGACCACGCTGCCGATCGGTTGGTGCCGAGCCAGCGCGATGGGCTCGACACGCGGAGGCGAAGCGTCGGCAGGCGCGACAGCGAGGCCGCCGAGCAGAGTGGATGCAGTGATCACCAATGCGCGATGAACGAATCGAGTCATGAGATCTCCCCGTGCAGTCAGAACAGGCGCTCTGAAGCCGCGAGCTTTGCACGATTTCGGTCTCGACGTGACTGCGAATTCTGCGACGTCACGCTCTTGCCACGGGCGCGATGTACGGACTTGGCGTCTTTCGCCGGGGCCGCCTCGTCCTTCCGTGCCGGAGCACACGCCCTGCTCTAGCAAATGGCGGCGCGTCTCAGACGGGTCGCCACCTGCCCGCGCGCCGGCCCGGCCTTCACCACTCGACGTCGGGCAGCGTGCGAAACACGGAACGGACGCCGTCACTCCAATGTCTACTGAGCTTCGAGAATTCCTCGTTGCCCGACTCGAAGCGACGCCGGTGCGTGACCTTGAGCGCGTTGGCTTCGTACCTTAGAAGATCGATCGGCATTCCTACCGAGAGATTGCTGCGCATGGTGGAGTCGAACGAGACCAAGACGCATTTGGTCGCGTCGCTCAGACTGGTGGTTGGAGTGATCACGCGATCGAGGATGGGTTTTCCATACTTGGCCTCACCCGTCTGAAGGAAGAGCGTCTCGGGGCTGGCCTCGATGAAGTTGCCTTCGGCGTAGGTGCGAAACAGGCGTGGGGAGTCGCCCTTGATTTGCCCTCCGACGATGAAAGACGCATCGAAGCTAATCGCGCTCTTCTGAAGGTGCGGCCCGTCGCGCCGCTCGAGGTCGCGCACGGCGTCCGCCACCAGTGTCAGGCAGTCGAACATGGTGCCGACGCTGAACAGGTTCGGTTGGCCATCATCCGCGGCCGCGCGCTGGCGCAGCGTCGTGATCACGGCCTGCGTGCCCGCGAGGTTCCCCGAGCTCAAGAGCACGATGACACGGTCTCCCGCGCGCTCGAAGACCGACATTTTGCAGAACTGTGCGAAGTTGTCGACGCCCGCATGGGTCCGCGAATCGGACGCGAACACAATCCCCTCATTTAACAAGACGCCGACACAATAAGTCATGGTTTTGGTGTCAGGCGGCGTGTGAGATGCGGCTGACTTCCTCGGTGACGATGTCGAAGCGCACCAGCTTGGACTGCCCAAAAGTGGTGGTAATCGCGCAATCCGCGGCGTCGCGCCCGCGCGCCACGAGAATTCGCCCGATGCGCGGCACATTGTGGCGCGCGTCGAACGTGTGCCAGCGACCGCCCAGGTATACTTCGAACCACGCGCTGAAGTCCATAGGCGCTGGCGAAACGGGAACCCCAATGTCGCCCAGGTAACCCGTCGCGTAGCGCGCCGGAATGTTCATGCAGCGGCAGAGCGCGATGGCAAGGTGCGCGAAATCACGGCAAACACCGACTCGCTCCTGATAGCCCTCCCAGGCCGTGCGCGTCGAGCGCGCAAAGCGATAGCCGAAAGTCAGGTGGTGGTGAACGAAGTCGACAATCGCTTGCACGCGCGCCCAGCCGCGCGGTGTGTTGCCGAACAGCGACCAGGCGATGTCGGAGAGCCGGTCCGTCTCGCAGTAGCGGCTTCCAAGCAGAAAACCCAGCGCCTCGTCAGGCAACGCTGCGACAGGCACTTCCTCGGCAGATGGCACGACGGCGTCCGGCTCGCCCGAGTCGTAGATCACGAACCTAGTGGAAAAAGTCAGGACGCCCGCAGGCGCGATGGTGCGCGTGCGCAAGTTGCCGAACTCGTCGAGACTCGCATTCAGCGGCGCGCCACCGTTCGACGTAATGATGGCCGGCGTGCGCAAATCCGCGGCGCGCGACGGATGCACGCTGACGAGTGCCATCAGCGGCGTCTCGGTCCCACACTCGACTGAAATCTCGTAACCTGCTCGGATCAACATGACGACTCCTTCTTTAGTTCGCTGAGTGCGGCCGTTGGTCCGCACGCTCGAGCCGAGCCCTTCGCAACCGCCGTGCCAAGTCAGTGCGCCTCCGCGTCTCACGCGCAAATCCATACAGAACGCCCCTTCCGCGGGATTGGACTCGAGCGAGCGCTCTCGCTGTCAGTGGAGGAGTGAGTCAGTCGCGCAAATCCGTCGCTCAAGTTCGCCCCAGTCGGGCCCCGGTGACAGGTGCCCCGCACCCTTCCGTGCTCGCCGCCGGTGGCGGCTGCGCGCGTCGTGCCTCCCCCAAACGTCGTGCTCGCCCTGCGGGCTGCGCGCGCCGTGGAGGGAGGCCGCCGCTGTCATCACGCTTCGCGTACCCGTACGGTCCGCCCGCATACTCGCTGACTGCGAAGTCTGGCTAGGGGGATTTGGGCGGGCTGGGCCCGCTTGCTGAGATCTGCCCTTTCGCTCCGGCACGCGCTTGCGCTAGAAGCCGCCAATTACCGTGAGCGCTGCGGATCGGACACCCCGGTCCCTTCGATTCGACCCATGATTGAAAAAGCCCTTCTCCTCCTCATTGTCTGTTCCGGGTGCGCGGGTTCAACGACTGCGGCGAGCCCTGCGCCAGTGATGCCGGCGCCTGCCGCGTCCACCACCACGGCGGCGCCGAAGGGCCCGCCAGGCACGTGCGCAAACGGAACCAAGCCCGCCGCCGACGGCCTGATTGACGACTTCGAGTCCGGCGAGCCAGCGGCGCTCGGGGGACGTCAGTCCACGTGGCGCCTCGACGCGGCCGAGCGCACCACGATCACGATCCCTGGGCCGAAGTTCGCGAGCGCGGAGGGCGGGCCAACAGGCTCGAAGCAGGCGCTCCACTTCGCGGGCAAAACCAATTTCCAGGATCAGTGGGGCGCTGACGCCGTCGTCACCTTCCTGAAGTCGGGCTTCTACGACGCGTCGAAGTACGCGGGCATCGCCTTCAAGATCCGCTCGGAGAAACCGAACTTCAATCCGCGCGTGAAGATCACCGATGTCTCGAGCGATCCGGAGGGCGGCCTCTGCACGCGCGAGTGCTGGAACTCCTTCGGCAAAGAGCTCGTCATCGGCACGGAGTGGCAAGACGTCGTGATGATGTGGAGTGATCTCACGCAGCAGCCGGGCTGGGGCAATCCTCGGCCGCCCGCGATCACGCAGTCGAAGATCAAGGCCCTCGATTTTAGCATCTACTCGGGTCAGGACTTCGATATTTGGGTGGACGACATTCGTTTCGTCGAGTGCAAGTAGCGACGAACGAGGTTTCGCGTCGGTGTACGCGTTAGTGAGTAGTCGGATCGACGCTGATTCGCTCGCGCTCACGCACGCGGTCGTCCATGCGCGCTTTGTCTGCCGTGTTGAGGTCCACGTCGCCGTGCGGTCCGTGGCGGTCGCAGGCGACCACGGAGGCCAGCGTGACGGGCATCTCGCAGAGGTCGCCCTTTAGAGCCTCCGCGATCGTCCCGCAAATGCGCCTCAGCTTCCCGTTGTAGCGCTCGAGAAGCTGCCCAGCGGCTTCTCGCTCCGATGCGTCGGCAGGCGGTGGCAGAGTTCCTTTTTGGGTTTTGAATGCCGACGCGAAGCAGCCAAGGACTTGGTCCTGTTTCGATTGGTTGCTGCTGGTTCGACCCGGCTCCGCCGCGGGCTCGGCTGCGCCGGCGCCTTCCGCGCAGCCCGCAGTGAAGATTGCGAGAGACGAGGCCAGACCGAGCAGACCCCACCCGAGGTTTCGTTGCTTGACGCTCCGCAAATTCCCAAACATCGTCTCAGAACCCTCCATTCCGTGCCCAACACGCTAGCAGGTTGCCCCCCGACGTGCCTCTGCATTTCCCGTGGCCTGCTGGCAGGCCCCGGCCTGCTCCGCGATCTGGCGAGTCGGCCCGACACCCACGGCTGGGTCCTCAACTCGTCTCGGTCAACGCGCGGCCGAGCGCAGATCGATTACGGCTCAGTTTGCCTTGTCGCAGCCGCGGCGCGTGCTCGACGTAGGCACCGGGCGGGGCGAGACGGCGCGCGCTCTGGCGGCCTCTGGCGCCGAGGTTGTGACGTTGTCGCCCGATCGTCATCAGGGCGAGTGGTTGGGACGCTCGCCGCACCCCAAAGTCGCGTTCGAAGCGCTGCGTTTCGAGGACTTTAGGGCGAATTTGCAGGCGCCTTTCGACGCGGTGGTGTTCAGTGAGTCGAGCAACTATGTCGCGCTCGACAACTTGCTGGTGCGCAGCACGCGCCATGCTTGCACGCCGGTTCGCGCTGGCTACTGCGTGTTCGCTCCGCCTTGAGCGCTCGCCCCGGCCTGCCCAGCGTCGCCGCCCTGCCCGGCGGACGGATCCGGAGTCCCCGCCTCGCACACTCCGTAGTCGACGCCGCGTGGCGTGCAGAGCCCGCCCGAGAGACAGGGCTGGTTGAAATCAGCCGCTCCGCACAGCACCACACACACTGCGCCTGCGCCCATATCGAAGCACGACGAGTTGGCGGCGCAATCCCCCGGCGAGCGGCACGCTTCCCCCGCGGCCAGCGGTCCCTCGGCAATGCAGCGCAGGGCGGCGCCAGTCAGCTCGGTCGGCGCACACCAACTCCCGGCGGCGCAATCGCTGCCCAAGGGCGTGCAAACCGGAGCAGTTTCGTCGACGACGACGTCGACGTTGAGGGCCCCCGCGCCCACCGTCACGATCTGCGCGTCTGTCTGGAATTGAAACGAAACGGTCGTGGTCGTCTGGTTGTAGATCGTAAAGGGCGGGGCGTACGCTGAAAC
>JAEUAF010000433.1 GCA_019695485.1 Sorangium sp. | reverse complement strand
GCCCAGTGACCCACCCAAGGATCGCGTGGCCACGTCTTCGGAGTGGCGCGCGGCAAGCTCGGCGAAGCGCCCGGGATCCTTCGCGGCTTGCTCGCGCAGCCGGCGCGCCAGCGCGAGAGCCTCCGCTCGACTGCGCAGTCCCCCCAGCGACTCCGAATGCCAGTCCGCCACGGCGAAGGCGGGGTCCCGATTGGCTTTGTCGTGACGGATCAAGATCTGCGATACCCATAAGACCACGTTTTGAAGTTCGCTAGGGTTTGCAAGACGCCAGCGCGCCCGCGGGTAGGCGGTGATCGTGCCCGGCTCCGCCGCCGCGCGCGTCGCGGGCTCGTGGTTGGGAGCGATCGGGGCGTCCTTCTTGCACGCAACCGAGAACAGCGACATCGCCAACACGAAGTGACGCTTCAGGATGGACAAACCCATGTTCATGATCTCCAAGCCGAATGGCACTGGGCTGAAGCCGCCGACCAACGCGGCGACTTCAGCCAGAGCGCAGCCCTTTCAGTCCGCCGTCATGAAGAAGGCCGCCGGGGGGTCTGCCGTAAAGCAGTTGACGGATCGCGAGCCGTCGACCTTCGAACCATCCGTTATGCTGCAGCCAGCGATCGCTTGGCCCTGTGAGTTGAGGGCACCCGCCTGAGCGCTGACGGTGCCGGCCACCCAGGTTACGGTCACCTTGCGATTGGTGGAGCCGACGGTAACGTTGGTGCCGCTGCCGGTTCCGCTATCCTGGATAGTCCCGCTGAGCGTGTTCGCACATTGCGTAATCGTCGCGGGCCAAAATGCCCTGCAGAAGACTGCCGCCGAGGCCACGTGCGCCTGTGTTGCGATCGGCAGAAGGATGGCGGAAAAAATGGCCGCACGAGTCTTGTTTACGATATTCATGACGTGTGTTCTCCTCAGTGTGCGGTGATGAAGAAGGTGGCCGGGATGCCGGTGCAGTCGACACTCTTGGACTGGCTATCGACGGGTGCAGCATCGGTGACCGAGCATCCCGGGATGATGTGACCCTGAGAGTCCAGAGCAGCGGCCTGGGCACTCGTAAAACCCGCCACCAAGTTGGCGGTGACACGCAGGGTGGTGGACGTGGTGCGGCCGCTTCCGGTCGCGCTTTCGCCAAATACCGTCACGTTCGATTGGCATTGCGTGATGACCGCCGGCCACACCGCTCGGCAAAGCACGTCTGCCGATGCGTCGGCAGCCTGCGTGATGAAGGCACCGGCGATCGCGCTGATTGCCAGCGCGCGCCCCATTTTCGTGATGTTCATGATTCACTCCTTTTCCATTCGTACCGTTCGTATTGCAAACGATGCTAATCGGTGGTCGAGCGCGGCGGTTCGCTCAGCGTCAGTGTGATGGTGGCGGCCTGACGCGGGCCAAGCCGCACCTGTTCGAGAGCGGAGCCGAGCGGCGACGTCACTTGCAGCGTGTAGGTGTCAGGCTCGAGCATCGGCAGATTGAATGCGGAGTTCGCTCCGCGTCGCTCGTAGCCGCTGGCGTCGCGCTCCGCGCGATAGGTCAGCGTGAAGTCGGGCACCGGTCGACCCTGCGCCGTTTGCACCCTACCCGAGAGTGACGCCGGGGCTCGAACGCGAACCTGTAACTCGTCGCCCGCTTTGACCGAGTGAAGCTCCGCGTCGCCGAAGGGGCTCGCGACCGTCAGCGTGTACGGCGCGCGGGCAACAGCGGCCAGATTGAAAGATCCGTCCGCAGCCGTCAGCGTCGGTGGAGCGCCAGCCAGTGTCGATATCAAATCCGATCTGGAGGCACTCACCCAGGCGTCCGCGATCGGCACGCCCTCGTCGCTCGTCACGCGACCCCTGAGCCAGGCTTTCTCCGCTGCCCGGAGCTGCACGTCCACGACCTCGCCTTCCCGCGCGATCCGGGCCGGTCGCGCCTGCTCGACGTTGTCGTCGAGGTACACTCGGTACTCTCCGACCGGTAGCTGCTCGAAAACGAACTTCGCGCCGTTGCGGCGCCCGCGACGCAAGCTCCCATCCCCCGACTGAACGAAGGCAGCGAACGCCGCGCTCGGCTCACCTGCTACCGTTGCCTGGATAGTACCGCCGTTCGGCGCGGTGGCAGCACTGGCGCGCGACGAGTCGCCGAGCTGGACCAAGTCAAAGACTTGCTCCACCGGCGCAGCCTGGATGTCGAGAGACACGCTCTGCGAGAGAGCCCCGTCGCAGTCGGCGGTCGCGTCGTAGCGGCCGGGAATCACGCCAGCGACCTCGACGTGCCCTGTCTCCGAGGTAAAGCCCCGCGCGTAGAGTGGGCCCGCTAGTTCGATGATCCCCACAGGACACGCGATCCCGCCCACCAGAATGCGGGCTCGCAGGCGAACGGCGGGAGCCGCCCAAAGCGTCAAATCAGCCGAGGTTTCGCCGAGGCCCACGGCGACCCATTGCTCGCTGCTGCGCGCATTGCCGGAGACAGCGACGAGCTCGTAGCCACCCGCGGGCAGAGCGTCAAATGTGAACGTGCCATCGTCGCCGCTCGAGGTCGTGCGCGCCGGCACCCGCAAGCCGTTGCGATTCGACGCAACCACCGAAGCGCCGACAATACCGCTCCCGTCGACTTTGCTTCTGACACGCCCGACGATCTTCGACTCTGGGGTGAGCACGAGCACGTGCTCCTCCGACGGATCACCGAGCGCGCTGCAGGTTCGCGAGTAGGCCTCGGCTTGAGCGCAGACCTCCACGGCTCCGGGCGAACTCGCGAGCTCGAAGCGGCCCTCGAGCGCAGACGAGGCCACCGCCATTGCAGCGTCCCCATTTCCGCGCAGCGTGACCAGTGCACCCAGCACGGACCCACCGCTCGCGTCGACGACTCGGCCCGTCACGCTCTCCCCGCCAGCATCGAGCTCGATCACAAGATCGAGGCTCGTCGTCGCCGGATCCAAGATTTCTCGATGAGGGCGGTACCCGTGCCTGGAGGCCAAAACGCTGCGCGCCTCGCTGGGAAGCTCAGAAAAGCCGAACTGTCCGGCACCATCGGTATCAACACAGGCCCCGGATACGCGGACCTCAGCGGAGGCTTTCAGGAAGCAAACCGTAACGCCCTGCAAGGCGCTACCGGCGCGCGCCCGCACCACGCCGTGAAGCGAACGATGGGCTGGCGCGATCGGCAACCGCAGCTGCTCGGATTCGGCGTATTCCTCCAGGGTTGAGCTTTCCATGCGGGGCGACGCCCGCGTGGGTGCTCTCGTCGGCCTGTTGAGCGTCCGAAGAAGCAACCCAACACAGACGATGACAATGAGGCCCACTAGCGCCCGATGCCTGACTGTCATGTCAACGTCTTTCCCGCGCTGCCGTGGGCCGCATCGGCGTGGGCGTGAAGAGGCTCACCATTCGAGCTCGGCAGCAGTGCAATCAGCGTGCCCGCCGAGGCAGGCGCCAAGTCCGAATCCGCCGACGTAGAGAGGTGCAGAGAATCTCTGCGACACTTGCGGGCAAGCCCATCACGCTCGCGCATGGCCGGCTGTTCAGATCGAAGGCAGCTCTCCCTTTCCTATGCGCACTGGCGTACCGAAGCTGAGTTCTAGAGTGCGCAACGAGGGCGGCGCTCGCCACACGCCGAGCTTGGCCGAACGCTCAACACGTGCGGCGCCGGTCGTTCGTCGACGTCGGTTCTGAAGCCGCGCGCAGCCCCAGCTTGTCGATCAGCTTGCCGAGATAGCTGCGCTCGAGGCCCGATGCGCGCGCTGCTTCGGATTGGTTACCACCAGTTCGCCGAAGCAGCCGCTCCAAGTAGACGCGCGTAAAACGCTGCACGAACTCGTCCTTCTGCTCTGCATACGTCCTGGTAGCGTCCACGAGGCCATCGAGCGCGCTCTCGATGGCTCCCTCGTCGCGAGGCTGGAAGCTTGGCACGACCCCCAGCGCGATATACGCCTCGACCGCATTGCGGAGCTCGCGAACGTTGCCAGGCCAGTGATGAAGGCTCAACGCCTCCAGCACATGCGCCGGCAGCTCCGGCACACCGAGCCGCCGGGCAAACTCGAGTGCCAACAGCGCGATGTCCTCGGCCCGCGCGCGCAGAGGTGGCACCGCGATTTCGACCACGCGGATCCGATAGTAGAGGTCTTCGCGGAAACCGCCAGCGCGCACCTCGGCACCCAGATCGCGGTTGGTTGCAGAGATCAAGCGCACGTTGACCGCTCGCTCTTCGCTGCAGCCGACGGACGCAATCTTTCTGAGCTCGAGCGCCCGCAGCAGCACCGGCTGGACCTCAGCGGGCAACTCACCGATTTCGTCGAGGAAGAGCGTGCCACCTTCGGCGGCTTCGAACGCACCCACCTGCGTGCGAATCGCGCCCGTAAACGCCCCGCGGCGGTGCCCGAACAATTCACTGCGCGCAAGCTGGCGGTCGAGTGCGCCGCAGTTGACGGCGACGAACGGACCGTCTCGAACCGACGAGTGCTCGTGTACGGCGCGGGCGATCAATTCCTTCCCGGTGCCCGACTCGCCCGAGATCAGCAAGCTCACCTTCGACGCCTCCAAACGCACAAGCTTCGCGAAGAGGTCCTGCATGACTGCCGACGCGCCCGTCAAGTCCGCATAGTGCTTCGGCCGTTCCGCCTCACTCCCAGCATGCGCGACGCGCTCCGCCTCGCTCTCGGCCTCTGCGCCTCCGGCCCGGAAGCCCGCTCCGGGATGCGGAATGATGCTCTCATAAGATGCGGAGAGGGTTC
>JAEUAF010000306.1 GCA_019695485.1 Sorangium sp. | reverse complement strand
CGGGGGCACTCCCCCCCCGGGCCCGACCTTGCGAACGCCGACCCGCCCCGCTACGACCGGGCGGAAGTGGTCCGTTTACGCTCTGCTTGCTATCTGCGTCGTCGTCTCGCGGCTCTTTTCCTGGCCGGACTGGCGGCACTCGTGGTGCGCTCGCTTGGCGACGCCCCTCACGATCGTTCGCTCGAGGGCCTCGCGCATATGCTTGGAGAGGCCAGCGGAGGCGTGGTGCAGCCGGATGCGCTGGTCTGGGAGCCCAGCCCCGGGTTCGTCGAAGAGACGTTTCTCGGGAGGCATGTGCTGTTCCTGTCGGCACCGAGCGCCGGAGCGCCGCGAGACGTGTACCGCGCGCGCGTGCGCCTCACGCTCGACGGCGCGCCGATCCACGTGTCCGAAGTGAGGAACCTGACGGATACTCCGCTGGGTGACGACGTCGCCCTCGAAGGGGACGGCGAGCGCGTAGCCTTCGCGACGCTCGCGTTCGGTCGCATCCAGGCCATCAGTGTGCTGGAGACCTCAGGCATCCGCGACTCCGATCGCCCGAGCGGTTTGTTGAATCGCACGCTGCTCGCGTTGAGCTCCTTCGATGAAACGGGTAGCTTCGCCGGTATCGGTCGCACCGACATCGTGCTCGATGTGCCGCCGCGCGCCGCGCGTGTAACCCTCGACGCGCACAAGTTGAGAGCTGACTTCGGTGAGGCTGGGCGCGGCTTGGCGTTCGATTTGGATCAGCGCGCGCTGCGCGGCATCGACGGCGGTGAAGCCTACGCCGCGCGCGTCGTGCCTCAAGGTCACGGCGCGAAGCCGCCGTTGTTGTGGGCGGTCGACACCGTGCGCGGGGTGGTCGGTCCAGGGCCGATCGCCTGGCTCGAAAATGTCGTGTTTGGCGCAAAAGACAGCGTCAAGCGCACGACGTATTCGATGTTTGCCTCGCAGGCGGGCAGCGCGCTGCGCACCGACGCCGCCGAAACCCACGCACACGTGCTGGACGCCTCCGCGCTGGCCGGCGCAGAAGACACCTGGCCGCCGCCGAAGGTGCCCTCGCTCTGGAAGGAGACGAACCCGGGCGAGGGCGAATGGGAGCCCGTCACGTATGGCTTCTTGAAGCCCATGCGCGGCACGCTGACCCAAGGCTCAGCGCCGCCCTATTTCTATCGGACGTACATTCGCCCCGATGCCGAGCGGCCATACTCCAAGGTGTTGCTGATCGCGATGGACACGCGGCAGCTCGAGTTTGGCATGCAGGCGGGCTACGAAGATCCGAAGCCCACCACGGGGCCGCCCGGTGAAGGGCGGCTGCCGCGCGACAAGGAAGTGTACGAGCGCGTCGTCGCCACCTTCAACGGAGCCTTCAAGACCACGCACGGGGCGTACGGCATGATGGTGCAAGGCCGGGTGCTGCTCCCCGCCGTCAAGGGCGGCGCGACCGCGGTCCTGAACGACGCGCATGAGATCGGCTTCGGAAGCTGGCCACAAACTGAAGACGTACCAAGCGACATCAACTCTTTTCGCCAGAATCTCGACCCCTTGGTGGAGGACGGCGTGGCGAACCCGACGGGGCGTCAGCTCTGGGGTTGGCAGCTCGAAGGCACGAGTGTGATGACCCAGCGCACCGCGCTCTGCGTCACGCCGGCGGGTCACGTGTACTATGCGTTCGGCGCCGAGATTGACGGCAAGACGCTGGGCAAGGCGCTCTACCAGGCCGGCTGTGCCTACGCGATGCACCTCGACATGAACCCCGCACATTGCGGCTTCGTGTTCTCGGACGTCCGCAACCCGCGCAGCGGTGACATGACGTTACGCCTCGCGGACGACGAGATGAAGATCGCGCCCGACAAGTACGCGCGCTGGTCCTCGAAGGATTTCTTCTACGTCATGGTGCGCGACGCCACACCCCATGATGGCTCGGGCGTGCGTTGGACCCCTGACGGTGGCGTACAGCCTCCGCCGGCATGGTTGCCCGGTCTGTTCAATGGGAAGCTCAGCCTGGGCAGCTTGGACGTGCGGCTGACGAGCGTCGAGAAGGGGCGCGTAGAGTTTCGAGTGCGCTCGGGATCACGAGAATTCGGCGGCAAGAAGCGCACGGCGCACGGGCTCAGCGCCGACGACTCCGGGCGCGTGATCGCTGCCATTGGCCTCGGACACACCACTGACGCCACGCGCTACGGGCTAGTTTACGGCGGCGAAACGCTCTCCCCGTTGAAGCCGCACTATGCCACGCTGCTCTTGGAAGAGGGCGCCGTGCCGCGCTTGCTCGCGCCAGGAGCGGCGCCCAGCATTCTCACGGCAAAGCAGGAAGCCGTGCAGCTACCGCTGCTCGCGGCCGACGGGAAGACCTTGGATCACTCGCGCGAACGCGGAGACAGCCGGCGCCGCGCCGCCTTGTGCATCACGCCTAGCGGTCGCGTGATCGTGGGCGAAGCCGAGCACGACAGCAGCGACGGGCTCGCGGTGGCACTCCTACGCAGCGGTTGCAAAGACGTGGTGGAGCTCGACCGCGGCTCGCACCATCCCGCGTTCGTGCACCGCGCCGGCACGCCCACTCCCCCCATGGACGACTACGAAGCGAGCACACTCTACCTGCTCGGTCGCCCCATGATTCCGCACGCGTTTCGCTGGAAGCCGGCCGGCAGCGTGCCGAGCACCAAAGTGACGAGTTACGATGTGCCGCACGCGCCGCCCGCTCGTAAGAAGCGGGACTAGTGCACCGCGTGTGACTTGACGTCAACAATCGCTTCGCGATTGTCCCGCTGCGCGGGCGTGCGCCGCACTCGCTGGGGCTATGCCCCAAACCCCGCGCTGCTCCGCAGCGCCTAGTGCAGCGCCGAAAAAGTTGCCCTCATCTCACTCGCGCTGCACTAGCGCGGAATTCTCGGGATTTAGCGGTCCTGTGCCGCGCCGGCACGCCGGGGTGTAAACGAATGCTTCCAGGTGCGAGCGGCCGCTCGCTTGCCAGGCGATCTTTTCGGCATTTGCGTGGCCATGCGAGCCCTGAGACCAGCCTGGCACGAGCGTTGCTGAGGAGCGCCTCCACCTAGGAGGCTTCAATGGATCGACGTATCGCTTTTCTGGTTTCCCTTAGCGGGCTCGCGCTGACGTTGCCCGCTTGCAGCGGCAGCGCGTCCAGCACCGACGCGAGCGGCGGCAGCACGAGTCGAGGCGGCAGCGCGGCTGCTGGCAGCGCGAATGGGGGCCACGCGAGTGGCGGGAGCGCCAACGGGGGCACGGCGGGCTCCGGTTCGAGTTCCGCACAGGGCGGCGGCACGGGCGGTTCCGCTGCCGGGAGCAGCGCGAATGGAGGTGCGGGACTCGGCGGGCAGCTCGCCGCGGGCGGCGCGGCAGAGGTCCACGGCGGTAGCGGCGGCGCGCTCGCCAGCGGAGGCGCGGCGAACAACGCGGGAGGTGCTCCATCTACGGCAGGGCTTCCGTTTTCCGGCAGCTGCCTCACGAGCGATCACTGCACCGACGAGTGGGACATGACATTCGGCGCGGCGACGCTCGAACAACTATGCACGGGCCAGAGCGGCACTTGGTCCACAGGGCATTGCAACCCCGCAGCCTGGAAGAAGACGTGCACTCAGCAAGTGTTCGGCGGCGTGTACGTGCAATACCTGGCGGCGGATGGCATCTGCGTCGCGGGGGTCGAAGCGTCGCTTTGACCCCCGCGCAGCCGGGCGTTCGCGAGCTACTCAGGCGTTCGCACGCTTCGCCACGCGGCGCACTCACTCGCGACGCGCACTGCGAACGGTCTCACCGCGCGATGCAACCAACCGGAATCGCGCCGTTCGAGATCGGCCAACACCACGCGGCGCGCGCCTTCGGTACCGAGATGCAAATTGCCGAGCTCATAACCCATGGCGTCGAGCAGCCGCGCTTCGTCGCGCCCCTCCGGAAGATCAGCAAGCTCGACACGCGCGCAGTCAGGCGCGAGGCGTCGCACGATCCAACGCTCACCAATGCGCAGGCACGGATCGGGCACACGAACGGCCGAGGCTAGCAAGGCCGCTGGCCCGGGCGCGGGCGCGGAATTCCCAGCGCAGAAGCCGGCCACTGACGGTGACAGCGCCTTGGCCTCACGCGCGATCATCGAGCCACCCCAGGCCGCGATCGCCACGAAGCGCTGCCGACCGAGACTGCCAAGCCCAGCGCGGCGGTGAACGACACGGAACGCG
>JAEUAF010000238.1 GCA_019695485.1 Sorangium sp. | reverse complement strand
TTTGATCGGCGCCCGCGCGCAGCATCTTCGGCTCGTTTTCGATTTCGATCACCTTCGACACGATGCGCGCGCCCGGATTCAGCGCGCGCGCCGACAGGACGATGAATAGGTTGTCGCGATCGTCGGTGAGCGCAGCCATCACGCCGAACGCGGTTTTCACGCGGGCTTCGAGCAGGGTGTGATCTTCCGTCGCGTCGCCGACCACGTACAACAGGCCGCCGCCCATCTCTTCGTTCAGGCGACGCAGTACGGCCTCGCTCTTGTCGATCACCAAGAATTCGCGCCGAATCGCCACTAACTCTTCGATGATGTAGCGCCCCGTGCGGCCGCAGCCCGCCACCACCAAGTGGCCGGAAAGCTGTTCAATCTTCTTTTGCATGCGTCGCCTCCGAAAGCTCTCGCCCACCACGCCTTCTACGAACAAGGCGGTCAGGGTCGACTGAAAGAACGCGATGGTGCCGAGTCCCAGCACGATGAGCAGGCTGGTCACGACACGCATCGCGTTGTGCGCGTCCATACGCGGCAGCTCCGCGTAGCCGACGGTGCCCGCGCTGATCAGCGCGAAGTAAATCGACTCCCAGAGGCCGTACTCCCCGTCACCGAGGCACCACAACACGACGCCGCCGAGGCAGACGATCGCCACGAAGACGCTCAGCGCGTACGCGAGGCGGCGAAATTGCAGGCCTGCCGTGGTCGCCGAGCGAGCCATCGGCGGCACGATAACACGCTTCAAAATTCGTCGTCTTCGCTCGACGCGCCCAGGGCGCGCCGCGCGGTCTCGAAGTCGAACCCGGCGCGGGCGAGCGCGGCCAAGTCGCGCTGGCGTTTCTCCGCGCGCTCCGCCGCGGGGCGGAACGGGCCGAGTCGTTTCTTGCGAACCAGCGCGGTCGCCGCCTCCAATTCAGCGTTCTTGTTCTGCGCCCGGTCTACGGCGAGCGCGCTGTCAATCGCGGTGGTTTCCACGCCGCGTTGCTTGAGCTTGTAGGAGATGGCCCGCGAGGATTGGCCGCGCGCGCGCAGGCTCTCCACCGCGTTCGTGGCGAGGCGCTGCTCGTTCATCACCCCGGAGGCTTCGTAGCGCTCGACGAGTTCGCGGATTAGCGGCCGCGCTGGAGCCGGGTCCGGCGGGTTTCCGCGGCGCCGAATCCAATCCTCGAGGTGTGTCGTCAGACGCTGCCGGCTAGCGTCGCGGCGATTCAGGTAGCGAATTGCCACCTGCGAGAGCGCGGCGGGCGTGACCTCGACGCGAGGCGGAGGGGCTTTTCTTTGCGCCATCAGCGCTCAGCTAATTGGCAGAGTGACGCGATCCGGATTCTCGCGTGTCGCGCGCAGCAGTGAGCGCCGCGAGAATCCGGGGCATGAGCCCTCGGGCTCAGCCGCCGCGCTTGAGCTCGTTCAAGACGAGCTTGCTGACGGCCTTGAGCGTATCGAAGACGCCCGTGCCAGAACGCGCATTGGCCTCGAAATCCGGCACGGTCATGGGATTTAGCAGCGAGCGCAGCTCTTCTACCGACACGACGTTCGGTAGATCGCGCTTGTTGTACTGAATCACGTACGGAATCTTCTCGAGCGAGTAGCCCTGCTCCGCCAAGTTGGTGCGCAGGTTCTCGACGCTCTCTTGGTTGGCTTCGAGGCGCTCCATCTGCGAATCCGCGACGAAGATCACGCCGTCGACGCCCTTCAAGATCAGCTTGCGGCTCGCGTCGTAAAAGACCTGCCCCGGCACCGTGTAGAGGTGGAAGCGCGTCTTGAAGCCACGAATCTCGCCGAGAGAGAGCGGCAGGAAGTCGAAGAACAGGGTGCGCTCGGTCTCCGTCGCGAGGCTGATCATTTTGCCTTTCGCGTCCGGATTCGTGCGCTCGTAAATGTACTGCAGATTCGTCGTTTTGCCGCAGAGGCCGGGACCGTAATAGACGATCTTGCAGTTGATCTCCCGGGCCATGTAGTTGATGAAGCTCATCGCCCGGTGCCTCAGTCGTTGAAAAGGTTGTCGATGTCCTCGTCGGTAATCTCGGCGAAGGGTGAATCGCCGCCCGGTTCTTGAACCTTGCTGAGCAAGGCCTCAAATATTCGGTTCAGCTCGTCACTCGCCTTGCGCACGCGCAGGCGGACAAGCCCGAGACTCGACTTAGAGTCGAAAATCACGACCAGGATGACGCGATTGCCCACCAGTTGGATGTGGATATTCGCGCGCTCCCCTTCGTGAAATTGAGTAGCGAACTCGTTCTCACGCAGAAGCTTGGCGATGCCGCCGGTAGCGGCGATGTTGCCGGCCGTGAGTGAGGCGAGCGAGGTGGTGTCGATGTTCTCGACCTCACCGCTCGCGGCGATGAGCTGGCCGTTCTTGTCGACGATGAAGACGACCTTGGCGTTCGCTTCCCGCACCAGACGATCCACGACCGCCTGGATCTGGTTGAACTCCTCTTCGTACATCACCATCTGGGGGTTAACCATCTCGAGCCTCCGAGAGCCCCGCCGGCGGGCCCTCTGTGCCCCCAGCCAGCGTGGGGGGCTTACAAGCGTGTCTTTTTGCGCCGGCGTCAGCGGGCGCCAAGTCACATCAAAAACTTCGTAGCGTTCAACACTTCTATATGACCGCCTCCGGGCCAGCAAGCCCCATCCAGCGCCCCGGCGGCCTCGGCGCGTGGTCTCGGACGAGCCGTATTCTTCGGCCCGCTGGCTTGCTGTGGGCGGGCGCGCACACTTCAGGACTCCACGGTACTTGCGTCGAGTGCCGCCAAAAGCTACCCGAAGACAGTGAACGGCAACCGCTCTGCGGAAAAGTCGGCCGCGCGCCCCTCTCCTAAGCCGGCGGATCCGCCCGAGCGGCATGACGGCCCGAGGGCCATCGGGGATCGCGTTCGCATCAACACGGCCATGTTGCTCGCTGTGCTGGCGAGCTCCGCTTCTGTCACCACGTTGAGTGGTTCGGGACGCGCTGCTGAGCGCTTTCACCCGGACCTCAAGGCGGCGCAAAGCGAGCTCGATCACGCGCGTGGCGCGGAAGCGTACGCGGCATTGCGTCGCGTGTGGGATACGTGGGACCGCGCTGATCCCGCGCAGGTGGAGGAGGCGTTGATTCTCGCTTCCAAGTCGGCGCACCTCGGTGAGAGCGAGCGCGCCTACGCGGCGACGCTGGCTGCCTACGCGCGCCTGCGACGCGGTGACCTCAAGGCCGCCGAGGACCAGCTTCACGGGCTCGGCTACATCAATCGCTGGCTCGCGGTCGGGCCGTTCGACAACGAAGGCAAGGCTGGTCTCGAGGCAAGCCATGGGCCGGAGCTCGACTTTGGGCTGCCGATTTCGGCGGTGAAGACCTATCCGGGCCGCGAACGGCCTGTGCGCTGGCGCTTGGTACCGGACGCGTTTCCTTACGCCTTCATCGACCTCGGCGCGCTCGTGCGCCCCGAGAGCAAGGTGTGCGCCTTCGCAGCGACGTTCGTCAAAAGCAACGAAGCCAAGCCGAAGGCGCGTGCGATCAGCGCTTGGGTCGGCAGCGGTGGCGCGTTTCGCCTGTTTTGGAATGGTCGCGAGGCCTACCAGTACGATAGCTACTCACGCCACGATTTTGACCGCGTGGCCGTGAAGCTCGAGCTCGAGCCCGGCCCGAACCTGCTGGTCTTGAAGGCCTGCGGTGAGGACCAAGCGCCGACGTTCTCGGTGCGGCTCGCCAATGCGCAAGGCGCACCCGACAAGAGCCTCACATTTTCCAACGACCTCGCCGATGCCGAGGCGGCCGCGCAGACGGCGGCGCGTGTGCTCAAGCGTAAGCAGCCGAACACCAAAGCCGACGCTCAGGGGCTCGAGGGGCCGGTGCAGTACTTCACGCGGCTCACCTCGAAGCCGAACGCCACGGCAGAGAACCTCGAAGCGTTCGCGCGTTACCTCGACGAAACCGACGGGGACGACCCTGCCCAACACCTGGCGCGTGATTTGGCGCGCCGCGCCGCTGACCATGAGCCTTCGATTCCGCGCTTCCTGCTCGCAGCGCGCTTGGCGGAAGATCGCAACAAGGTCGGCGAGTGGATCGAGAAAGCCGAAAAGCTCTCCGAGAGTAAGAAACAGCCGAATCGCGACGTGCTCTTGGCGCGCGCGTGGCAGCGTCGCCATGGCCCGAATTTCCGAGAAGCGCTGCCCTATTTCGACGCCGCCCTGAAGCTCGATTCGACGAACGTGGACGCGCTGCGCGGCGTGATGGAGCTCTATAATCTCGCGGGCTTGCCGCGCACCGCGCTCGCCAAGGTCGAGCGCGCCGTCGAAGAGAGCCCGACCTCGGTGGGCCTGTTGGCGCTCTACGCGGCCGAGCTGCGCACGCTCGGGCGCAGCACCGACGCCGCTAATGTGGAGTCGCGCTATCACGGGCTTCGTTTCGACGACAGCGGCTACGTCAATTCGCAGATCGATCTCGCGCTGTCGCGGCGCGACGTGACGGGCGCGAAGCACTGGACCGAGCGTTTGCTCGCCGCTCAGCCTCACGACACCTGGGCGCTCGGCGTGGCGGCCCGCGCCTATCGTCGGCTCGGCGAGTCCGAGCGCGCGATTGCGACGCACCGCGCGGCGCTCGCGCTGGCCCCCGAGGACGTGGGGTCGCTGCGGGCGCTGGCTGATTTGAGTGGAGAGCTCGGCCGCAGCGGCGATCAGCTCAGCCTGTTGCAGGAGATCCTGCGCATTCGCCCGCAGGCCAAAGACGTGCGCGAGTACGTCGAGAACCTGGAGCCCGAAAAGCCGCGCGCCGACGAGGCCTACGCCTGGGATTCGAAGCGATTTCTCTACCTGCGGCACGCGCCTCCGGCGGGGCAAAATCGGCGCGTCCTGCGCGATCTGACGGTGACGACGGTGTTCGAGAACGGGCTCTCGAATCAGTTTCACCAGATCGTGTTTCAGCCGCTCACCGACGCCGCTGCCGCGCAGGATCGACAGTACGCCTTTGGCTATGAGTCGGACCGCCAAGTGGTGCAGCTGCGCGGCGCGAAGGTCTACCGTAAGAGCGGCAAGGTCGACGAGGCGGTGGAGTGGGGTGAGGCGCCTGCCGACGATCCGACCATCGCTATGTACACCTCGGCGCACACCTTCTTCGTGCAGCTACCGCGGCTCGAATCCGGGGACGTCGTCGAGCTTCGTTACCGTGTGGACGACGTAACGCCGCGCAACGAGTTCGCCGACTACTTCGGCGACATGGCGTACATGGGCGGCGCCGACCCGATGGCGAACGCGGAGTACGTGCTCATCACCCCGAGCTCGCGCAAGATCCTGGTCGACGCCCACGTGCCGGGCCTCGAGCAGGCCACGGCGCAGGCGGGCAATTCCACGATTCACCGCTTCTTCGCCAAAGAAGTGCCGCGCGTGCAGCAAGAACCCGCGATGCCGCCAGCGCCGGAAGTGCTGCCTTTCATTCACGTCTCGACCTACCAAAATTGGCAGGATCTCGGGCATTGGTACTGGGGCCTCGTGAAGGACCAGTTCGACCTCGACGACGAGACGCGCCAGCTGGCCCACAAGATCGTACAGGGCAAGAGCACCGAGCTCGAAAAGGTGCAGGCCATCTACGACTGGGTGACCAAGAACACGCGCTACGTGGCGCTCGAATTTGGCATCTACGGCTACAAGCCGCGCCGCTGCGTGCAGACAATCGCGCGCGGTTGGGGCGACTGCAAAGACAAAGCTACGGTGCTCGTGACCTTGCTCAAGGAAGTGGGCGTGCCCTCGACCATCGTGGTGTTGCGCACGCAGATGCGCGGGGATTTTCGCTCGAATCTGGCGAGCTTTGCGCCCTTCGATCACGCCATCGCCTACGTGCCGTCGCTCGATCTCTACTTGGACGGCACCGCCGAGCACACCGGCGTGAGCGAACTACCGCGCATGGACCTTGGCGCACTGGGGTTGCTGGTAAACCAGGGCAATTCGAAGTTGACGCGCTTGCCGCAGGCCGACCCGGACAAGAACTTCGTGCGCCGCAACGTGCACGCGAAGCTTGCCGCGAGCGGGGAAGCCAAGCTCGACCTCGAGTACACCACGGGCGGCTTCGTCTCCGCGGAATGGCGCCGTCGCTACCACGCGGAGTCGACGCGCCGCGACAGGGTCAATAGCGATCTGGGCGGCGAATATCCCGGTTTCGAGCTGGCGCCGGCGGCGCAAGGCCTGACGACTTCGAACCTCGAGGATGCAACCGTCCCGGTGCGCATCCAAGTCAAGGGCACCGCCGCCACCTTCGCGCGCCACGAAGGAGCGGATCTTTCGATGTCGACCACCTCGAGCCTGCGCCTCACGCCGACCTTCGCGTCGCTCTCCACGCGCACTCAGGACGTCGTCACGCTGGGCTTCTCCACGACCGAGGACACCGTCACCGTCGACCTGCCAGCGGGCGCAGAGATCGTGTCCGCGCCCGAGTCGGCTCACGTCGATGGGCGCTTCGGGAGCTTCTCCGTCGACGTTAGCAAAGAGAAAGACAAGATCGTGGTGAAGAGCCGAATTGCGGTGAAAGTGAGCCGCATCACCCCGCAAGACTATCCGGCCTGGAAGGCCTTTTGCGACTCTGCGGATCGCGCTCTGGCCCCGCGTCTGGTGGTTCGCCCATGAAGCCGCGCACCCTGGTCCGGTTGACTCGCAGGCTGCTCGGCGCGCTCGGAACGAGCTTGCCGCTGCTGATGCTGTCTTGCGCCCCGCAACGCCCCGCAGCGGGGTCGACTCCGGTACTCGAGCTTCGAAAAGTCGCGGAACACTCCAAAGACCAGAAGCTCGTGGCGCGTTGGCTGCTCGGCGAATTGATCTCGCCCGACGGCAAGGCGGACCAGGCCGTCCGCGCGCGCGCGGCGCTCGGGGCCGACGGCGGCGGCATGTGGGCCGATCTGGCGCGCGGCTTCGACGACGCGATCCATGGCCGTCTCAAGACCGCCTCGGATCACTACTTGCGTGCCGTGCAGGCGGCGCGCGAGGAAAACGACCCGAACTCGGCGCTCGTGGCTTGGTTCGCGAGCCAGCAAGCGTCGCTCTTTCGTCGCAGCGATCCCAAGCTCTTGGAGCGCTGGAAGGCATTCATCGAGAGCGCGCTCGACAACCCGCGCAACATCGGTTGGCGCGCGCGCGCCGAGCTGTCGGACCTCTTTCAAGAAGAGGCCTGGTCTCACGCCGAGAAGGACGTACTCGAGAAGGGCGCCAAGCTGAATGGCTGTGCTGACCACGTGCGCATGGCTGGCCCCTTCGGACGCAACGCTCCGCGCGACACCACGCGCAGTTTCCCGCCGGAACGAGCGGGCGCGTGGCCCACGAGTTTCAGTCCCGATCCCGGGGTTGGGGAGCCGCCGCACATCGTCAACACCGAGCGCGACGGCTGTTTCGTGACCCTGAAAGACGGGGCGAGCGCGGGGATCTACTACGTGGAGACGTTCTTCGAGCTCAAAGAGCCCACGGACGTGCTGGTCGCGATTCAGGGCGCCTACGGGATTTGGATCGACGATCAGCGCGTGCTCGATCGCGATCTGCGTGAGTGGGGGAGTTGGCCCAAGTTCGGTGCTCGGGCGCTGCTCGGCGCGGGCCGTCATCGCGTCGTGGCTCGCATTGGAGAGCCCGGCACCTCGCTGCGTTTGCTGCACGGCGACGGTCGCCCGCTCGGCGTGCCGACGAGCAGCGACGCCGCCCAGCCTTACGTGATCGTGCCGCCCAAGGTTTTGCCCGACGCGAATGTGCTCGATCGTTACCTCGCGGGCGGGACGCTGCGTGACCCGGGCGACGATCTCTTGCGCATGTTAGCCGCCGTCATGGCCAACAGCGAGAACCAGGCGGACGTGGCCAATGTGTTCCTGGAGCCACTGGTGGCGCATCCGGAGCAAGCGACCGGTCCGACGCTGTCGATGGCTGGGCTTTTCACGCAGGGCGATCCCATTTATTCCGACAGTCAGCGCCAAGATCTGAGCCGCGAGCTCGAGGAGCGCGCTGTCGCCCGCGATCCGAACCTCTGGCACCCGCGCTTGATGCTCGCGCTCAGTGAGGCCGAGCGCGTCGGCAACTCCGAAGCGGCGCGCTCCGTGAAGAAGCTGGTCGACGCCTTCCCGGAGGTGCCGGCCATTTTGAGTGAGCTCGTCCGCCTCTACTCGGAGCTCGGCTGGAAGGTCGAGCAAGAGCGGGCCGCGCTGGACCTCGCCGCTCGCTTCCCGGACGATCCCGCGGCGCTCGAGCCTGCACTCGAGGTGCTCGACTCCGAAGGCAAGGGTGCGGAAGCCGACGCGCTCGTCGAGCGCATTCAGAAACTCGACCCGGATCGTGAAGTGCGCCTGACGCGCGCGCTCGATCGCCAAGACTACGACCTGGCGTTGACGGAGCTCAAACGCATCGCGGCGCGTCGTCCGCAGCGCAAGGACCTCGCCGAGCGCATCTCGGACGTGATGATCCGCGCGGGCAACCAGGGTGAAACCTGGAAAAAGCTGGAAGCGGCCGTCAAACAAGACCCGAAGAGTGAGCGCGCGCGGCTCGATTTGGCGGACGCTGGCCAAGCTAGCGGCAAACACGACGCGCTCGTGCATGCGCTTCTGGATGCGATTTCGAGCGGCGCCCCCTCGGGCAAGCTCGAAGAAGCCATCGACTTGGTCGAGGGCAAGAGCGAGCTCGAACCGTATCGCCACGACGCGAAGAAGATCATCGCCGAGTACGAAAAGTCCGGGGTCGAGCTGTCCGGGACCGCGGCGCGCGTGCTCGACTACGCTGCCGTTTGGGTCCACGCCGATGGTTCGAGCCGCATGCTCGAGCACGAAATCATCAAGATTCAGAGCGCCGAGGCCGTGAGCGAGCTCGCCGAACAGCCGGTCCAAGGCGGGCTGATGCTGCACATGCGAGTCATCAAGAAGGATGGCAGCGTGCTCGAGCCCGAGTTCGTGGAGGGCAAGGCAACGCTCACCATGCCGCACCTCGAAGCGGGCGATTACATCGAGACCGAGCGCATCGAGTCGCAGCCCGGCGACGGTCAGCGCGGCGAGCGCTACATCGGCCCGCGCTGGTTCTTCCGCGAAGAAAATATCGCCTACGCTCGCAGCGAGTTCCTGGTAATCTCACCCAAGAGCAAGCCGCTCGACGTCGAGACGCGTAACGACGTTCCCAAGCCA
>JAEUAF010000034.1 GCA_019695485.1 Sorangium sp. | reverse complement strand
CTGCGGGCGACTCGCAGACGCCGCCGGCCAAGCCGACAGCGGCGCCGCTGTCGGCGACGGAACCCGGTCGGCGAAGGCTTCGGCAGCGGCGCCATCCGCTCCGCCCGGGCGCGGCGCATCCAGAGGTTCTCGAGCGCGGCGCTGCCGCGGCGAGCGCGGCACCGGGTGCGGAGCTCGTCGGCTGCTGGGCGTCGACAAAGCGCGTTCGCCGCGTTCGTCGCGTGCGTACACAGACAGCAATGCTGCGAGTCGATCCGCATGATCGCGCGAAAGCGCGGCGGTCTCGGGCGCCACTAGGGTATGGGCGGCCGCGGCTTCGAACGCGGAGCGGCTGGGCGCTAGCGGCGCAACGACAGATCCCGCGCGCGGCGCGCGGGCGGCAATCTGAGGTCGCCGCGGCGGCGTCTCGCCCGTCGCCGTTTCGCTCGAAGACCTCTGGGCGCCGCCCAATAGTCGCTCGAGCTGCGAGCTCACAGTCGGATGCGAGCCGAGAGGGCGCTGGAGACTTTCTCTCACAGGTCGTACGCGCGGAGCCGCACGCGGCAGCACGAGTGGCGAAACCTCGCCGCTTTCCTCTGCGATGGGATTGGTCGAATCAGGCGCGAGCTGCTCGACCAGGTGTTCCAAGAGCGCGACGGTGGTCATTTGCGTAAGCTCGGTGCCGAGTCGTTCGGTCAACGAGGGCAGCGACATCAGTCGGGTCGCCGCGGATTCGAGCAACGGGCTGACGACGGCAGCGCGGCGTTCGAGCTGCTGAACGATGCGCGTGCTGCCCCCGAGCGCGTCGAAGCGCCGCCGCACGCTGCGCTGTCCCGAAACGATCAAGCGGCGCCCTCCTGGCTTTGGTCTCGGGCCAGCATTTCCAAGTAGAGGAGGACCTGCCCCACGGTGAGCTCGGCGCACTGCGCGGGCGTCCAACCGAATTCACGGGCCAAGACGAAGCAGGCGCGCGCCATCGGCGCCTTCACGGCGCGCTCCAGATCGTCCTCCGCGATACCGAGGCCGCTTATCGAATGCACTTGCTGCAGCAAGAATTCCAGCAATCCCGCGGGTAGATTACCGACCTGCTCGACCGTCATCTTGGGTGAAACCAGCGCTTGCTGCACCATCAAGATGCTTGTCAGCACGCGTTGTTCTTTGGCGGCGCGAGCCACCCGATCCACGTCGCGGATCGCGAGCGGTTGCAGCACCACCTCCCCGCCAGCGGAGGCTCCCGGTTTCAGGAGGTGTGAAGGCACCTTCACGGTGTGCTGAACACCCGCGCCCGACAGCAAATCGTCGACGGAAAGCTCTGCCATGACCGCCTACCCCGCGTCTTCGAGCTTGACCCAAAGCGCTCGGAAACCGACTTTTTCGACCACGAATTCGTCCTCGGTCAGCGCAAAATCCCACGACTCGAGCTGAACGCCCATCACCGTAACCGTCGCGCTTCCGGCAGGAATGGCGGGATTCTTGAGTTGCATCGTCAAATTGAAGCTAGGCGTCACGAACGTGCCCGCCGGGCGATTGTCGGCACCATCCGACAGCATCAAGCGCAGCAATGCGCCGTTGATGTAAGCGCGATCGATGCTACCGCTGACATCGATATTGCCGGAGCGGATCTCGCTGGCGAATCGTTGTCCGAGCTCGTGAAACGCTCGCACTTCGTTGGTTACGCGCACGACGACACCCGTCGCGCGACCGATGGGCGTCAAACCGAACTGGTCGACGACCGCTTTGGCCTTGTCTCCCGCGGGCCCCGCCTCGACCGCGACCGAGATCGTCGCGTCGGCTCCTCGATACACGTTGGTTGCCATTGCTCTGGTCCTGTTCCGGTTATTGCAGGGTCATGACGACCTTGATGACGTCGATCGAGAAGGTGGGCATCAGCATCATGCTGACCAGCGCCTCGCCCGCGATTTCCTGGGCGCGCGTCGCGCTGACGTCGAGCTTGTACGATGTCAGCATCTCACGAGCGACCATGTCGGACAGAAAGCCATCCAACGTGGCCTTGAGGGCACCGCGCACGCGCTCATTGTTCAGCTTGCCGATGTAAGGATTGGAGCCGAGCCGCACGCCGGCTTTGGCGTAGTCGACGATGCGGCGCACCGAGATCTGCCGGAAAGCTCCTGTGTCTGTGGTGATGCCCTTCAGCACGCGCAGTCCGAGCTCCTTGTGCACGACTAGCACCTGATTCATGAGCAGCAGCTTCTGCTTCGAACGATCGTAGTCAATCGTCAGGTCGTCGGCGGGCACGTCCTTGTTGGTCAGGCTTACGTGGGGCGCGAGCGTCGATAGCTTCCCTGCGACCAGCGCCGCCGTGTAGGCTGGCGGCAGGTCCACGGAGGTATCCGCTCCGGTCCGCGCCGCGTCGTCGGCCACGATTCCGGGCGCGACCAGCACGAGCCTCGGGTTCGAGGCCGCCGCGACGTCTGCGTTGACGATGGTCTTCGGATCGTCGCTGGAGGCACCGACCAGTGCGACCCGCTCGCGCCCCTCGTTCTCACTGGCTTCGAGGTGCGCGAGCAGCGTACCGGCGATGGTCTTCGCGTCGAAGCCGCCAACGACCACCAGGTTTACCGGCTGTCGCACGAGCAGGTCGAGGCCCGCGGCGACGTCCGTCTTGGAAACTGGGACGCCGTTGGGCCCGCCGGGCGTCGTGCTCTTCACCACTTGCGTGGGCGCGATGTCGTTGTTGGTCACGTCGGGCGCGACAACCGTGACGAGCTGACTCGACGCGACCGCCGACGCGAGTTCGAGCGCGGTAGCGCCTAAGAAGCGCTCCTTGCGGCGACCGAACACCAGCTCCAGCAGAGTCACACCGTCGCTGCCAACGCTGATTTGCGCCACGATGTCGTTGCCCCACGTCCCAGGTGAGTTCGCGCTGAACGTGAAGAGCGCGACGTCCGTGGCTGACGAAACCGTCCAAAGCGCGCTTGCCATGGGGGTGCTCCCCGTGTTGGCAATGCGCACGGCGTAGACGCTCGACGCGCCGCCCTTGAACAGCTGTTCGAGCGTGCGTGTCAGGGTGAGTGCGCTCGGTCGGTCGCTCTCTTTGTCCGGAAAGCGGTCGTAGCTCCCGAACGTATCGAGGGCCTCCGAGTAGCTCCCGAGCACCGTGACCTCAGCGAGGGGGCCGCGGTTGGCGGTGCCTACCACGCCGACGTTGCCCGTGCTGATCCCCGATACGCCAATCAGCCCTTCGGCTCGCACTTCGATGTACGTACCCGGTAGGATAGTTTCGCCAATCGTCTCGCTCATCGTAAACCCCAATCTTGCGTCAAGAGCCAACGGCCTTCGCGTCAGCTGACTGCTATCTCACTTGCTCCGTTCGATAGCCGAGTGTCGATGGTCACACGCTGAATGATGCCGCCCGACGAATCAGGGCGATCGACTACATGCTCGTATTGGAAGGCGATTCGCGCCGAGCGCCGGCGCAGCCCGCCGGCGATGGGCTCGTTCGCGCCGACCGAAGACAGCGAGACCAAGCCGAGCGCGAGCACGCCGAGTGGCTGAGCCGAGCCGGCGTCCAGAATCCCGAGTGCGCCAAGCGCGGCTTCCCCCAGGTCCACCACGGCGCTCGCGCTGGCGGCGCACACATCGAGGCGCGCGACGCCCCGCAGATAGGTGACGCGCCGCTCCCAGCTCCCGACGAAATACTCGGCGTCCATGAAACCCGTTAGCGGGAGCGGCGAACCGAATGTCAGCGTCCCGCTATCGGCGTCGGCCGAAACCTCGTTGCCGGTAGGCCCCGCTGCAACGACTGGGCGCGACACCGCTAGAACCCGCACAACGAGGTCGCTCGCTGAAAGCGGGCCGCTGGTCCCCGCGCGCTGCACGAGCCCGCCGTGGGGGAGAATGAGCTTTGTCCGAGTGCCGTCGAGCAAGCCCACGCTCGGCGCAGCGGGGAGGACGGGATTGGCGAGGTCGATGTGCGCAGCCCAGGGGAGCGCCCCGCGCATGAGCGAGGCTCGCTCCCCGACGCTGCGACTGGTGCGTTCGGTACTTTCGAGAGACAGCACCAGGGCTGGAAGCGCCGCGGCGACGTCGGGCTCGCTAACCCCGATCGTGGCCGGGGAGGGGGCCAGACTCGCTGCGCTGAGCTGTGCCGCCAACGCACTCAAAAAGGCCAATTCAGCCATGCGCCTTGCCTCGCATCTGGTCAGCCTCCGAACAGCGCCTTCAGTGGGTCGAGCGCAGCCGTTGCACCGCCAACGGCTCGCTTCAAATTCTCGGCTGCCGGCTGGAGTGGCTCCAGAATCTGCCCGACGTCGGGCACGCTCCCAATCAACGCCGGCAGGTCGAGCAGGTCGAGACCAAGCTCGGCCGCCAGATCGAGGGCGCCGTCGAGCTCCAGACCGAGCTCCGCGGAAAGCGCGGGCGGCTCCGGAGGCTCCGTGTATTCCCGCAGCACGATGCGGTAACGAAACGTGTCGGTGAGCGCTGCTGCCTCCAGGAACTCCAGCGATTCGATCAGGACGTTCTCGAGTTTCGACTCCTTCACGATGTCGGCGACGAAGGGTACCGGCGTGCCCGCCAGAAACTTTTCGCGCACGTTCTTCAAGAACTCATCGCGTGCCTCGTCGCTGCTGAGCGAGCCGATGATTTCGACGGCCAGCGCGCCGCGACCAAGGTCTTGGTGAAGATCCCCGGAAAGGCCAGCTACGGGCAATACGGCGAGTCGGCGCTCCTCGAACGAGCGCACGCTCTCGATACTAGGGGGTTGCCACGAGTCGATCATCGGTCGAACGAGCATCAGACCAACGAGTTGTCACGGTGAAAGCTCGACGCCCACCATCTCATCGAGTGCCGAAACCGAAGTTTGCCGCAGGGGCACCCAGCACGGATGCCAAACGCCGATATCCGCAGCAATTTCGCTGGCACGATGATGTGGCAGGACGCAGAGCAGCCTTGAGGACCAGGCCTCTCGAGCCCGGAACCCTAGCCCGCCAGATCGCGAGACGTCAAGAACCAAGTCGCTTGTTCCGGACTCGCGGGTATCTCGAGCAGCGAGTTCAACACTCTACCTATGGTGATTCAACGCGATGACCATGCGAGCACATTAATCCTATGAGTTTGAGTTTCACGCTTTCAGTGACGGCCGGCACCGAAGCCTTCGCCCTCTCGCGCCAGTTCTTTCCCTACAACCGCTCCCAATATCGCCTGGCGCGATTCGCTACCCGAGTCTGCTCCTCCTTGCGCAAAGCGTCGCGCGTTCTCGCGAGAGTTTCCCAAATGCTCGCGGACGTTTCTGCGACGAGCACGCGCGTCACTCGCGACAACGCGCCGTGCGCACGCATCGACATTGCAACGGATTGACTATGACGCCTGAGTGTCGCGTGACTAATCTGACTGCGAGCTCGCGAACGACGCACTTGAGGAATTCACGTGTTGACGGGCTTTGCGCGCGCCGCTAACGTCGCTGACTCGCCATGGCGTTGCCGGACTTGGTCGCGAAGCTCGACGCTTCGAGCGTCGTCGGAACGTTCACGGGCAAGCTCGGCGCTTCGGGCTCTGGGCTCGCAGCCATCAACGTCCCGGTCGACCCAGCGGCGCTCAGCGGCCTCGATGGCCAGGGGCACGTCGACTTGGGTGATTTGCGCGCGACCGTCGGCGTCGCAGCGCAGAGCTTCGGGCCGTTGCTCGCCAAGCTGCCGCTCGCAAGTGACGTGCTCGGCCCGCTGGAGGTAGGCCTTTCTCTCGCAGAAAGCGCGCTCAGCGGTGAGGTGCTGGCCGCTCTCACCACGCTCTCGAGCAAGCTCGAAGCGGAGCTTTCGGGCGGCCAGGGCGGTGATTTGCTCGCCACCCTGCGCCGCATCGCGGCAATCTGGAATAGCTCCCCAGAAGGCAGCAGCCTCGGCGCGGTTGCGCAGGGCGTGCTCGGGCTTTCCAAGGTTTCGTGGCCCGTGGGCGCGTTCTCACTCGCGAACGTGGTCCCCGCGCTTACCGGACCGAGCGACGCTGTGGGCGCCATGATGGCCCTCGAGACGGTGCTTGCCGAGGCGGAGCGCTTGGCCAGCGTGATGGCGACGCAAGTTGGCGAGGCCGAGCTCCAGCGCCGAGTCGACGCGCTGTTCGCCGCGCTCGTGCCCCACGACGCATCGCTGGCCGATTTCATCTCGGGACTCGGGCCCGCTCCGTCGGCCGAGCTCGACGCGGCGGCCCGCGCGCTTTCTGAGATTGGCGCGCGCTTGGCGGAGCTTTCCGGCTCGCTGGCGCAAGCCTGGGGCTTCGGTGAAGCCACGCTGGCGTACTTGAACATCGAGCAAACGAACGCTGAGCTGGGTGTGGCCAAGGGGCTGCTGGTCGCGGCCGACCTAGCTCCGCTGGCGCAGGCGCTCAGCGCGGTTTCCGACCCGCTAGCGAAGCTCTTGGCGCGACTCGACCTCAGCTCGTTGCCCAGCCTCGATCTGGCTGGACTGCTCGATGGCGCGGAGGCGCGCGCCGAGGAGCTTGCGAGCACGATCCGCACGCTCGACGTGGTGGCGCTCGCGAGCCCGGTGACCGGCGCGGTCGAACGCATCGACCAAGCGCTCGGTCAGGTGCTTTCAGGGCTGACCAGCGTGGTCGCGGCGGTGCAGAGCGCGCTCGATGACGTCAAGCGTGTGATCTCCGCGCTGCCGATCCAGCCCATCGCCGAGACGCTGAAGAGCGCCATGGCACCTGTCGCCAGCGTGATGGACGCGATTCGTTCGTTGATAGCCGGAATCGAGGCCGCGCTGCAGACGGCGGGCGAGGACACCGTGCAGGCGCTGAACGCCGTAGAAGCGCTGGTCGACGGCTTCAAAGTCGAGGTCGATACGATCTTCGGCCACGTCCGCGACTTGGCGCAGACCTTGGACATCGGTGCGGTGGTCGGCAAGGTCTCGGAGGAGATTCAGGTCATCGCCGACGCCATCTCCCGCGCGCGTTTGAAGCCTTACTTCGATACCGCGTCGGGGGCGATCTCGACGACTGCAAGCGTGATCGGCGCCGTGCCATTCGATCTCCTTCCCGATTCGATGCTGAAGGACGTCGACGCCGCCTTGGAACCGATCCGCAGTGTCGACGCCAACGGCGTCAAGGTCCAGCTCGAAGGCGTGCTCGAGATTCAGGACGGGAAGTTCGAGTTGCGCGCGCCCATCGAGGGCGCCCTTCTCGAGCTGCAGCAGAAATACGCTGATATCTTGGCGCAGGTAAAGGCGCACAGCCCGCACCTCTATCTGCAAACAGTGGACGCCGAGCTCGACGCGCTCAAGCAGAAGATAGCGGAGCTCGTACCGCAAGTGCGGCTCGAGCCCGTGCAAGATGCGATCGATCGCGTCAAATCTTTCATCGCGGGCCTCGACCTTGCCAAGGAACTCGAGCCTATCGATGCCGGCTTCGAGCGCGTGCTCGAAGCGATTGACCAATACAGCCCCGAACGCTTGCTCGAGGAGCCCGAGCGGCGCCTGCGGGACGCGCGTGAGCGCTTGCTCTCCGTCGTCCGCCTGCGAGACTGGGAGTCCGCGTTGAATCAGCTCTCGGAGCGCGCGCTCGGGGAGCTTGATCGCGTGAATCCAGACGCACTCGAGCCGCGGATTTCGGCCGCACTTTTCGAGTTTCGTGTTCTGCTCGACAGCCTGCCCGACGTGAGCCCACTTCGAGGACTCGGGCTACTCCTCGTGACCATCGGCGCAGCGCGCGGGCTGCGCCTGGCCCCGGAAAGCTTCCCCGCGGTGCTGGGCTGGATTCGTGCTGGCGGTGGCACGGCGAGCCTCGAGCTGCGCGCCGCGCGCACCACGGATTCATTGAGCGCCGCCCGCACGGCGGTTGAAGCGCTCGACCCCGCCGCGCTAGGTCAGCGGGTAACGAGCGCGCTGGAGGCTCTGAGCGGAGCGGTGCAACGCTTGCCGGACGGCTCGGCGGCGCGAGTCACCCTGGAGACCGCGCTCGCCCAAATCCGCGTCGACCTGACGCTCACGCCGCTGATCCCGCTCCGCGCGCACTATCTCGAAAGCCTATCCACCGCGTTGACACAAGCAGAAACCCTGCGGCGCATCGGCTTCTCGGAGGTCGACGCACGCGCGCTCGACCTCGCTGCAACCTGGGCTCCGCTTTCACCTCTCGCCGACTTCGGCAAGGCGTTCGCCAAGCGAATCGGAGTACCCGCGCTGACGGACGGCCTCGGCCCCGCGCTGCGCGCGCTGCTTGCGGTCATGACGGAGGCGCGTTTGATGGCGGTGGTCATGCCGATTTTTCGGGCGCTGCGCGAGCGCATCGCCGCGCTGCTGAGCGGCGTGTTGGCGCCCGTGCAGGTCGGCATCGTCAGGTTGAATCAGATCGCCGACACCTTCGACCTCGCCCCCTTGCGAGAGTCGCTGCAGGGCATCTACTCGGTGGTGCGTGGAGATATCGAGCTCTTCAAGCCGTCTAGCCTGTTGGCTGAGCCGCTGGCCGCCTTCGAGGCGCTGCGCGCCGAAGTTCTGGCCTTCGACCCACTCGGGGAGATCCGGCACATTCTGGACGCGGTTCGCGAGGCGCTCGACCGCATCATCGACAAGTTGAAGGCCACGTATCTGCTGCAGGTCCCACTCGAAGTCTACGACAGCATCCTTGCCGAACTCGAGCAGCTCCGGATCGAGGGCCTGCTCGCTCCACTGCTCGACAGCCTGGATGTGGTCGCCCAGGAGGTGGACGCGGGACTCAGTGAGACGGTCCAGGCATTCGTGGCGCTGCAGCAGTCGTTGCCGACAGCTGGGGGCGCCGGGGCCACGGCGTCGGCGAGCATCAGCGTGGGGGCAGGTTAGGCGATGGCGTACTTTCTCACCTACGCCGCGGTGGCGGTCCTAGCTCGCGAGCGGCTCGCAGA
Organism: Sorangium sp.; assembly: GCA_019695485.1. Taxonomy (GTDB): domain Bacteria; phylum Myxococcota_A; class Polyangia; order Polyangiales; family Polyangiaceae; genus PMG-095. The sequence goes on along the minus strand of JAEUAF010000034.1, from coordinate 3,758 downwards.
AATTCGCGATCTTCTGGAAGCGCGACGCGCGCGTGCCGTCGAGTTGAGTGATCTCGAGCTGCGCCTGCACTACCTTGCTTCGACCGCTCACGATCTGATGGGCGGGCAACCAGCGGCGGTTACGCATCTCATCCCCGGCGCCCATTCGAACGTCGACGAGATCGGCAAGTTTGCGATTCTCGGCAGCGTAGGACCAGCCATTCCCAGGTTTTCCGCAGTACTTGCGCCCGGCCAGCGCTGGCTGTTCGAGACCATGAACCATGGCTCGCCGGATCCTTCGCAGCAGCACGTCAACGCGAAGAGCTTCGATTTTCTCTTGCGTCTCCACACCGGCGCGAGTCTGAAAATCACGCAGGCCCGCGATCTAACCGACAAGGCCAAGGCGGACCGCCAGCGAGAGCTTCAAGCGTATGTGCTGGGGCACCTCTGCCACATCGCCACCGACGTGATCTCGCAGCCCTACCTGCAAGAGATCGAGTGGGTCTTGGCGGAACCCGACAAACCCAAGCGCACGCAAGAGGACGTGCGAGCTCAGATCGACGCTCTGCTGGCGCGTCGAGTCTTTCAGCGGCGAACCACCCGCGAGTACGACTGGGCCGACTGGCTGCCAACCACGCGCGAAGTGCCAGATTCATTCTACGAGGCGTTCGCAGAAGCGCTCGAGGATACCTACCACTCGAAGAGCGCGCCGAGCGCCGACGCCTCCCCTGAGTTTCGAGCGAGCTTCGCGAAGCTCGCTCCGCCGTCGCTCGACGCAGCGCTGATTGCCGACGGCTACTGCTTCTTCCGGAACGGCGTGGTGCGGAGCGCCTACGACCGCGAGCGCTTCGGCTGGTACCTGATCTGGGCACTTGGCCTGTTGCCTGCGGCTTTGTCGTTGCCGTTGGCCGTGGCGTTTCCGCACGCGGGACTCTTGTTCAAGCCGGAGGGGGCAGAGCGCGACGGCATCGACCCCACTGACAGCGCGGCGCTCGAGGAAGCCCGCAAGCGACGCGAACGCGCGTGGCCCGAGCTGCTCGGGTTACCCCTGATGCTGTCGGCGCCGGTCGTGTTCGGCTTCGGCCTGTGGTTTTTCCGGGTCAGCTCGGGCGGCGGCAAGCGCGTGTTCTTCGGGATCCTACACGTCACGCTACTGCTGCTTTTCTTCATCTTGTACGTGCTCGACGTGCTCGTCGACATCTTTCCGAACTGGCTGCGCGTGGTGTTGTTCTTCGTCGCGCCGTTGGTGGTCTCACTGGCCTTCCTGTTGCTCAGTGTGATCGACTTCGCGGGCGGGAAAGACCATCGCGCGCGGGCCTGGATTCAGTTCTTCTTTGGCGCTCCCGCGCTGTTCGCGGGGTACTTCCTGTTGTTTTACCTGCTGCTGTTCCACACCGTGCGCGGCGCCGACTTCTTCGCGGACGCCACCAAGCGCAATGTCTGGACCTGGCTTTGGTTGGTGGTGCTAGCGTTGGTCTTCTTACTCGCGATCGCGATCCCCGCCTCGCGAAAGCAGCGGGATCGCTGGGTCCCAGAAGATGCAAGCGCGCCCGACGCCGAGCAGCGCTACGCCCGGGTTTACCCCGACGCGGTCGTGCGTACGGATGCGCTCGGCCAGCGACTACTACCCGAAAACCTACGCCCGCTGCTCAAGCTGTGGCGTACCGGCAGCGCAGCTCTGAACGTGCGCCCGCTGCGCTCCCGCCTCGAGTTTAGCAGCGACGGGGAGCGCGTGAACGCGCGCTTCCCCGCTCCGCTCGCGCCTACCCGGCTGGGTGCCTTGGTCACGGAGCTCGCGGCGGCGGTACCGGGGCTCGGCGTCGCCCTGGTACACCCGGAGGACAAGGACCTGATCTTGCCCCCCGGCGAGATCTTCGCCGATCTCGCGGACGGCGAGGACATCGACTCCGACGAAGAGCACCTGCGGCGTGCGCGCGCTTGGCAGGCGCTGCCCGACAGCGAAGCCAAGGCGTTCACTCTCAAGCAGGCTCCGGCGCTGAGTCTCGCGCTGCGATTTGGCCTGCGCGGGTTGCGTCTGGCCTCTAGCGAACGGCGCGTCGCCTTCGGCCCTGGGACTGTCACGGTGGCCGCCGCGGCGGTCACTGGCGTCGGAACGGACTTCAGCAATTCATTTCAAGTGGGAGACACCATCGAGATCGACCGCGGCGGTGACGTCAAGATTCACGCCACGATCAAGACCGTTACGAGCGCCACTGAGCTAGTACTCGAGCAGCCGCTCGGCGAGCCCGTTAGCGTGGCTTCGAGCTATGGCCGCTGGGAGGATTGGTCGCGCGACCTCACTCGGCTCTCGGCGCCCGGTTCAGGCAAGGTCACGGTCGACAAGGCCAAGCCCCGCACGGTGGTCGGCAGCAAGACGCGGTTCCTGAGTCTCTTCGAACGGGGCGACCAAATCGCGATTTCGAGCGAGCGCATCGACAAAGGGGACCACGGTCAAGCGCCCGCCAAGTTCGACTGGCAGACCGTCGAGGAAGTGCTGAGCGACGAAGAGCTAACGGTGATGTCGGACTTCGCTCCCGTCAGCGGGCGGCCCTACTTCCGCAGAGGTTCGCTGCCACAAGAGGACAACCTCGACTCGGACATCGCTGGCGAAGGCTACGCTTTTCTTCCGGGGCCGGCTGAGGGCGCGCGAGGTGACGCGCTGCTCGAATATGCGGCTGACTATGCGGCCATGATGTGCATGGGCATGGTGCCGGAAGTCACACTGTCGCCTTCGGTTCCGAACCTCTCGAGTCGTAAAGCCGCCGATGGCTCCGCGCTCGACGCGAGCCTGAGCTCCGTCACCCAGGTGTTCCGCAACTGGAACCTGGATAGCCGACGGCAGAACGAGTGGCGCATGTTGGTCGCGGGTGGTGCCAGCAGTGAACGACGCCCCGCCCAAACAGTGTTGGACGGCTTCTTCACGCAGCTCATCTCTGCGAAGCCTGACGCCAAAGTCGCCGACGCCGAACGTGTTGCAAACCTAGTCGGCTGGGTGCCACTCCTGCGTAACTGGCTCGGCGCGTTGGGTGGCGGCGCGTCCGCGCTCTCGACCGATCCGCAGGCTCCGGCTGGCATCCCAGCTCGAGATTTGACGCGAGCGCTCGCGTTTCTATTCGACATGCCCGACCCGGTCCGCCTGTCACCCCTCTGATTAGGAGCTCTGATGGCTGAAGCCGAACAAGAGAGCGAGACGGGCCCGGAGGCGCCAGAAGCCGAGTTGCTCGATCGCTTGGGGCTGAGTCCGGACCTGTTCCAAGACTCGCTGCAGGCGTCTATCGAGCACGCGGCGAGTGCCAGTGTGGCTCCAGGGAATGCCTGGTCGAGCATCGGCCCCCGTAACATCGGAGGACGAATTCGGGATCTGCTCCAGGATCCGAACGCGCCGCTCACGCTCTACGCGGGCGCCGCATTCGGCGGCGTCTTTCGCAGCTTGGACGGCGGTGAGACCTGGGACGCGCTCGGGAAGCCGGAAGACGCGATGCCCGTCGGCGCACTCGGCATCAGTTCCGACTCCACGCTGCTGTACGTCGGCAGCGGCGAGCCCGTAGCCAATCACCTTCCCGGGCGTGGGCTCTACAAGGTGGAGCTGAAAGCAGACGCGAGCGCCTGTGTCTTCACCCAGCTCGTCACGCCGCTCCCTGGGCTCGCCGACGCCACCAAGCTGCCCGGCTCTGCCAATCGCTACGCCAGAATTCAGGTCGACCCGCAGAACTCAGCGCGCTTCTGGGCCGCGAGCAACCGGGGCTTGTGGCGCTACGAAGACGGGAAGTTCGCGCTCG
>JAEUAF010000931.1 GCA_019695485.1 Sorangium sp. | reverse complement strand
GGCAAGGCGCCTTCGAGCTCGCTGGGCGTGGCACAGTGTTTCTCGACGAAGTCGGCGAGTTACCGCTCGATGTACAGCCAAAGCTGCTGCGGGTCCTCGAGTCGGGCGAATTCCGGCGAGTCGGCGGTAACAAGACGCTGCGCGCCGAGGGCCGCATCATCGCCGCCACCAAGCGCAACCTGCGTGATGAGGTAGAGCGCGGCAAGTTCCGCGAGGATCTCTACTTCCGACTGTCGGTAGTGCCAGTCACGGTGCCTCCCCTCCGCCAACGGCGTGAGGACATTCCAGCGCTCGTCGAGCGCTTCCTGGACCAAGCGCGCAAGCGTGTCCCGGCGGCAGCCAACATCGTGCTCAGTCGCGAAACGCTCGCAGCGTTGAGTGCTCACGATTGGCCGGGCAACGTGCGCGAACTTCGGAACGTGCTCGATCGCGCAATCTACGTCGCCGCTGCGGGCGGAGAGCGCGAAGTGCGCCTCGTCGACGTGCCCGTCTCGGCAACGCCGGTCGGCGCGATCCAGGCCCCTTTCCCCGCCTTCGAGCCGGGCAAGAGCTACCGCGAGGTGCGCGCCGATTTCGAAGCGGACTTCGAGCGTCGCTATGTGTCGTGGCTGCTCGATCGGCACGCTGGCAACATCAGCGCGGCCGCTCGAGAGGCCAAGATGGATCGCAAGCACCTCTACGACCTCGCTCGCAAGCATGGGCTGCGCGGCGAACGCGGCTGAGCGCGGACCCTCGCGAACCTAGGGGAGACCGGCGGCTCAGGCGCCGGCCTCCGTCGATGCGCCGGCCTCACCGCAGGTTCAGAATTCGCCGTTCACGCCGAGGCTTCCCAAAATCGCGAACGTGTCGTTCGGCTGTGTCCCGCCCCAGGTGAAATCGGAGAGCGACGTCTTCATGAGGTCGAGCCCCGCGCTCGCGCCGAACCCAAGCATAACGCCAAGCAGCCTGCCGCCTTGATCCGCGCGCTTCTTGTAAACGAGGTGCCCGCCAAGCAGAAAGCTGTGGAGCGCTGACAATTCGCGATCGCCTGTCCAATACTGTCCGCGCGGACCATCCTTGGGCTCCCCGCCCGTGTAGTCGTCGCTGTAAAACAGGGCTGCGGTTTGGGCGTAGTATCGAAACCGCGCTTGGACGCGCAATCCGGACGACAGATAGCGCTCAGCGTCGAGCGTGAACGTGGTTCCGACCACATCCCAAGTGTCTCGGTATACGTGCGCGCCAACGCCGAAGGCCGTACTGAGCGGGCGCGCGTAGTAGCGGAGTCGCAGCGCTGCCGCCAAGCGCGCTCGATTTTCGGGGTGGTTTTCGAGCGCGATGTCGCCCGCAGAGGCGATCACGACACCGCGGTACGGGTTGCCGAGGAACCCGTGTTGAAGGCCCGCCGTCGCGTTGAGCTGTGTGGTGAAGACGGGTGTCCACGTTTGGGTCCAGCCGGCTTGAAACGAATCCAGATCGACCTGGCGGCTGTCGCGATCCGCGGCGTTGGTGAAGCAGCCCTTGGAACTGTCGAGCGGAGCACGAACGCTGGGGTCGTCGGCCTCCCGAAAATGCGACGTGCAGACGTGGTCCCAGCCTCGCCCATAGGAGAGCCTCAACTCAGTATTTCGCTGCAAAAAGCTGGTCGCCGCGCTCACCGTGATCGATTGCGACCGGTAGTCGCTCTCCGTGCCGTACGCGTAAGTGGCCGCGAGCTCGGTCGATTCGCGAGTCAACGCGAAGCCTCCGCTCGCCTGGTGGCGGGTGTCGTGAAACGACGTGGCGGCGGAAACGACGTCGACGCCGCCGAGACGCCCAGCCTTCACGGGCTCGCTGGCGCCGGTCACGATGTCTGCCTCGTAGCTGGCGTTAACCTTGAGCCAGTCGCTGGGGATCGCCGCCACGGCGAGCGTCGGATTGAACACGAACAGATGGCTCGACTTGCTGGGCTCGTAGAAGGCGTTGGCGCGCACATCCGCGTCGAGCACTTGCGCGGCCGCCCGCCGCCCGGACCAGCTGCAAACGACGGCAACCAGCGCCAAGGCGTGAAGCGCGGGCTTCGCGATCACGCGGTGACTAAAAAGCGAGAGGCTCACTCCGATCGTCCTCAGTTGCAGCCGCAACCCCCACCTTTGATCGATCCGCTCCCCATCGCGGCCTCGCGGTTCTCGAGCACGTGTTGGCGTGCAGCCTCCTCTTCCGGCTCGCTCTCGAATTGCATGATCGGATCCGCCAAGATCGCGCGCTGCTCGGGGCGCACCGTGGCGCAACCAGCCCCGAGCAAACCAAGCAGGACGCAGCAAGCAGCAGCGATAATCAGGTCGAGCGAGAAGGTTCTGTTGAGTTTCGACACCATCGCGTCCTTCAGAAATAGGTTCCAAGCCCGGCTACGTAGGCCTGGGTGTTCTGGTACGAGTCCTCCCCAAAGAGAACCACGTTGGTCGCTTCCAAGCGCAACAACACGCGCAGGCGGAGCGAGATCAAGAGCCCTCCGCCAGCCCGAGAGTGAAACCACTTGCGCTCTCGCCGCACGAATTCGTCCTTGGGCTGCTCGAGAACGCCCCCCACGCCGATCTCCACGAAGGGCGCAATCGCCCAATCCGGGGCCAGGTTGAGGGTCCCCGAGCCGCCGTACAGGATGCGTCGGCTGTCGGTCTGCAGGGCGACGCCGACATAGGGTTCGAACGCAATCGCAGGGGCTATCACCCAGGCTGGGCGAAACTCAGCGTAGCCTTGCCCGTCGTACACGCCGCCGAGCAACGCGAACCCTGCCCGAGCATCCTGCAGCGCGGGCGGCGCAAAGATGCTCGACCGGCGCGGCGCATCACTCGAATTCTCGTCGAGACCGACGGTTTCGACCGTGTCGCCGAGAGCGTAGGCAGTTCGCCCATCTGCAAGCTCGATCTCGAGCCAGTAGCCCTTGGTCTCGCGGGTCTTGATCAGAAAGGCTTCGCCGCGACGGGCGCGGTGAATCACGCGGTAAGAAACACCAGGCCCCGAGCGAAGGTCCGTCTCGAAGACCACCACGCGGGCGAAGGCCTCGACCTGGCCGTCGGCGCGAGCGGGCGCGGCGAACAGGAGCACGGCCAGCGCCGCGACGCTCACTGAGTGGAATACTGAGTGGCCCATTTTCGAATGAGATCCGCCTCTGGACTCATAGAATCGAACATCACGCGCGGATGCTGCGCTTTGCCCGTGGGTCGAGCGAGGAGCGGCGCCGGCGGCGGGCCGTCCGGGCTGCGACGCATGCGCGCTTGCGCCCCCTGATAGTTCTGGGCGGCAATCGGCGGCGTGCTCACCGTGCCCGGCACAACACCGCCACCACACGTGTCCGCCACCAGCGGCATGTATTCGCTGAAGCGAAAGCTCGTCGCTGCCGAGTGGCAACTGTTAGGCGCGTCGCCCTGCGCGGGGTCGCCGGGCCCGCAGCGGTGCTCCATCAGCACCGGCTCCACCTTGCAGTAGTAGAAGCCGGAGTCGAACACGACGTCCGCGACGCTGAAGTCTGAACCGGGGTCGACCGTGGTTGGCAGCAAGCCGTGCTCCCCGCACCCCGCGAGCAGAAGGACCGCTGCAACGACTCGCAGCGGATGGCATCCCAGAAACCACGGGGGGCTCACGCCCCACAACGCTACACCGTTCTCGGGCGGCCACGCGATAGCTCAAGCGCGATTTCCTGTTATCTCCCGTGAGTTTCGCCATCCGATGAAGACTTACTCGCCCCTTCATCCACCCACATAAATAACTCCCTTGAGCCACAGCCCCTTGAACGCAACGTCGCGCATCGGTAACTCTTTGCCCCGCCAACCACTTCTGTGGCAGGGTTTCTTACACGCACTTACATTGCACTACCGGCTCGTGTTGATCTCTTAATGCACTGCAGGGGGAAAAGCCCGCAAGGGCACTAGCACCGGAGACCCGAACAGCATGAAGTTCAACCCCTGGTACCTCCTCGCCCCGATCCCAGTCGCCGTCATGGCCTCAAGAGGGGCGTTCGGCGCTCAGCTCGTCGTCCTCGGGGTCACCCTGGGAATCTTCTTCGGCACTCTTTCTCTGCGGCGGCCCCAAGCGGGTGACGCGACCACGACGCAACACTGAACGATCCCGAGAGCGAGCCGCCGCGTTCTTCCGAGCGCATTTCGACGCTGCCGGGTCTTCGGCTCAAGCGCCACGATGAGTTTTCCCTTCATGACCTGGAGGCGCTTCGGCTCATCCTGTCGGGTAGCTCCGTCATCGACTGGCAGCGGCTCAATCTCACGGATCTGGATCACGCGCGCCGCTTCTTGACGAACCACGAGCTCCGGCTGGCGGAGCCGGGGGATCGGAAGTTCGCCGAGCACATCCAACGCGAGGCGATAAGCTTCCTTCGGCGGCACTTCTCGTTTGCCATCCCCAAGCCCGTCGAGCGCGCGCCCATCGAAGACTTGCTGCTCGTGGCCTCGGGACAAGGTCACCGTCAGGTCTGCGCCTGCACCATTCTAAAAGCGGTTCAGATCATCAATCACATGGCGGGGCGTGAGCTCCTTTTCCGCCTGCCGGTGAGCGATCGCGATCTTTTCCACCTGGTCGAGGAGAAGGTCTACCGGGTCGTCGGGACGATGCTGAGCGAAGGCTTTCCGATCACCGAGTTCATCGGCGGTCGCAAGAACCTCGACTCGACCTACACCAAACTGTTGTCGAAGCCGGAGGCGACCGCCGCAGCCCTTTACGACAAACTGCGCTTTCGCATCGTGACGCGAACCCGCGCCGACGTGTTGCCGGTGTTGCTGTACCTCACCGAACAGCTGTTCCCGTTCAACTACGTGGTGCCCAAACAGAGCACCAACACCATCTTTCACTTCGGGAGCCTCTGCGCGCAGGATCCACACCTCGCGGCGCTGGCCGCTCGCTTCCAAGGGCCGCAGGAGGACAGCGTCGCACCGAGCGACAATCGCTTCAGTGCGCCGACTTATCGCGTGATTCAATTCGTCACCGACGTGCCGGTCCGTGTGCCGCCACACCTGATGGAGCTCGCGCCGCCGGGCTCCGAAAACCTCGGTCCAATCGTGTATGTACTCTGCGAGTTCCAAGTGCTCGACGCGGAGAGCGAGGCAGCGAACGAGACCGGCGACGCCAGTCACGATCGCTACAAGCAACGCCAGCGAACCGCTGTGTTTCGCCGGCTGCGCCGCGGCGTCGGTCACGGCTGAGCCGAGTTTCTAGGGCGCGCCGGCTCGCGCCTTTTCTCGCTCTCACGACGCCTTCACAGCGTCAGGGAGCGCTCGCGAGCCGGCCCGCGGACCGTTTGTTGCACCAAAGACGAAAACGCTCGCTCCGCTGACGGGGAAAATGGGGTACTGAAGCCGCATGCGCCTCTACAGCGCGAGAATTCCAAAACTTGCGGCAGAAATGGTCAGCGCCCTGCTCCAGGACGGCGATATCGAGGCAGAAGCCCCGAAAGAAGTCGAAATGGACGTCGTCGCCGTTCTCAACCAATACATGCGTGACGAACAGGCCGTCACCGATCGCGCCAAGGAGCTGGTGGCCCAACGCGGGTTGCCTCAATCCGAGTTTGGCCGGCTGAAGAAGCTCGTAGCCGACGAACGTAAGATCAAAATCGGGGACGATGCCATCGACTACGTCCTCGACCAGCTGCTCGAGATGCTCATGCACTCCGCGAACGTCGGCGAGGTCTTCGTCGAAGACTACGTCTTGCGACGCAAGATGCGCGAGCCGTTGCGTCGTTTGGCCGGTGAAGAGGACGAACTCCAGGCCGAAGTGCGGGCGCAACTCCGCCATGTCCAAGAAGGCAGCGCCGTGTGGGAAGTCGAGTACCGACGCATGATGGAGGAGATCAAACGCCGGAAGGGGCTCTGATCGCCGCATGCAGAGCATGACCGGCTTCGGGATCGGCGAAGCCGCCCTGGGGGAGGGGCGCCTTACTCTCGAAGTGCGCGCGCTAAACCACCGGTTTTTGGATGTCCGCGTGCGCCTTCCCAACGAGATCGCGGATCAGGCGTCATTCGTGGAGCAGTTGGCGCGCGACGGCCTGGTTCGAGGACGCTTCGACGTCGGCGTTCGTCTGGTGGGGCCCGCGCTGCCGCCCGTGCGATTTTCGCGGGAGCGCGCTCATGCGCTCTACGGGGTGCTACTCGAGTTGCGCGACGCGCTCGCGCCGGGCACCGAGGTGCCGCTCACAGCGGTGACGTCACTGCCGGAACTGGTGACCAGCCCGGCCGAGGTAGACTCCGAGGTGTTGCGTGACGCGCTTTCCACCGCGTTCGGTCGCGCCGTGGCGCGCCTAAACCAGATGCGCAGCCAAGAGGGAGAAGCGCTAAGTCGCGAACTGCGATCACGGATAGCGAATAGCCGGCGCCTCCTCGAGAGCATTCAAGAGCGCGCAGTGTCCGTGATCGTCGTCCACCGCACCAAGCTGCGTGAGCGCGTCGAACGGCTGCTCGCCAGCACCGGGGTGCAGGTCGAGCCGAACCGACTCGAGGCGGAGGTCGCGCTGCTCGCAGATCGCAGCGATATCGCTGAGGAAGTTGTGCGACTGCAAAGCCATTTTGCCCAATTTGCCAGCATCTCCGAGGAGAGCGGGCCAGTCGGGCGCAGGCTAGAATTCCTGCTCCAGGAAATTGGCCGCGAAGCCAACACCATTGGCGCGAAGAGCCAAGATGCTCCAATCGCCCACCTCGTCGTTGAGCTGAAAGCCGAAGTCGAGCGGATGCGCGAACAGGTACACAATGTCGAGTGACAAGCCGCTGCAGCTGATCGTCTCGTCCCCTTCGGGCGCCGGCAAGACCACACTGACAGCCCGTCTGCTCGCGCGCGTGCCAAACTTGCGCTTCAGCGTATCGCACACGACGCGCGCGCCGCGTGCCAACGAGGTCGACGGTCGGGAGTATCACTTCGTCGATCGGCCCGCATTCGAGCGCCTGATTGCCGACGGCGCATTTCTCGAGTGGGCAGAGGTCCACGGCAACTTCTACGGCACGGGTCGAGGTGAAGTCGAAGGCTCCCGAGGCGCACGAGGCGTCATCTTCGACATCGATCACCAAGGCGCGCGTCAGATCAAAAGCGCCTCGCCCGACGCGGTCGCGATTTTCATCCTCCCACCCAGCATGCAAGTGCTCGAACAGCGGCTACGTGGCAGGCGAAGCGAGGACGAGGCGACCGTAAAGCGGCGCTTTCGCGCGGCACTGGAGGAGATCGCCCACTATGGGCTGTTCGACTACGTCCTCGTCAACGACGAGCTGGAGGAGGCCACGACGCAGCTCGTGTCGATCTTCCTGGCAGAAGAGTGCCGACGTGGCAGAGCTTCGCGCCGCGCCGAGCGGCTGCTCGCAGAAGGCCGTGGCTACGGAGGCAGCGTACCTCCCAGCGCATTCTGACCCCCCTTTCCGTTTGATTTCGAACACTTTCCACTGAGATTCCATGACGCCTACTTCTCAAGCTCACGCCCAGCCCGTTCTCATCGTTGGATCGATGGCGTTCGACGACCTCGAGTTGCCAAGCGAGAATGCGAAGGACGTCGTCGGCGGCGCCGCCACCTATGCGGCCTATGCCGCGAGCCTATTCGCCCCCGTGCGTATCGTCGCCGTGGTGGGCCGGGACTTCCCGGACTCGGAACTCAACGAGCTGACACGCCGCGGCGTGGACGTCACCGGCGTCGAGCGCAAAGAGGGCAAGACCTTTCGCTGGGCTGGGCGTTACGCGCAAAATCTCCAGAGTCGAACCACGCTCGACACCCAGCTCAATGTCTTCGCCGATTTCAAGCCGCGGCTACCCGAAGCCTTCCGCGACAGCCCGTACCTCTTGCTGGGGAATATCCAACCGGCGCTGCAGCTCGAGGTGTTGGAACAGGCACGCGCGCCCAAGCTCGTGGCCGCAGACACCATGAACTTCTGGATCTCGGGCGAGCGCGCCACACTTGGGCGGGTCTTGTCGCGCGTCGACCTGCTGGTGATCAACGACGAAGAAGCACGGCAGCTGGCCGAGGAACACAACATCAAGCGAGCAGCTCAAGCCATCCTGAAGCTTGGCCCCAAGCGCGTCATCATCAAACGTGGAGAATTTGGAGCCATGCTGTTCGACGAGCACGGCATCTTCTTCGCGCCCGCCTACCCCCTTGAAAACGAGATCGATCCAACCGGTGCGGGCGACACATTTGCAGGGGCGCTGATGGGTCACCTCGCGAGTCAACACGCCATTGATGGCGGCACCCTGCGACGGGCATTGATGACCGCAACTGCTGTAGCGTCCTTCTGCGTGGAGGGCGTCGGAACACGGCGCACGCGCTCGCTCAGCCGAGCCGACGTCGCGGGCCGGCTCGAAGAGCTGCGCAGCTTGGTGCACTTCACGAGCTGATGGCCATCAGCGGGCTGACGCCGCTCGCTGCAGCCTGGCCGCGGGATCGACGCCCGACGGCAGCAGCGACGTCACGCCGCTAAAAAAGCGGGGTCCGGAACCACTGTCGCGGTGGCCGCACCGAAGCTTGCCGCGCGTTCGGCGGCTACCACGCTAAGAAGCTCCTTTTGATCGACGATTCCCGCGTCGAGCAGGGCGCGCATGTAGCCGTCGACGGCGCCGCTTGCCCGAGTCAGACGCGGGTGGGCCGCCCCCTCGGCGCGCAAAGTGAGCGCCTCTCGCAGCAATACGCGCAGGGTGTTCAGCAACTCCGCCTTGGACTGGTTCGCCATAGTTTCTCCCGCGGATCGCTGCAGGCACGTCCGCGTACCATTCCCTATCGGACCCCTAGCCGAGCGGCCAAGTTTCCGCTCGAGAAGCTCATCCCCGCCTACACGTGGGCTTTGACGCCACGCAGCCTGCGCCCTAAGCTCTAGGTAAGTCCGCCAGGTGGACCAGCACTTTGCCGGCCGCCATGACGCGACGCATCAGGGGCTCCCTTGAAGCTCAACATGTTCAAGTCTAAGATTCACCGCGCGACAGTGACGCACGCGGATTTGAGTTATGAGGGCAGCGTCACCGTCGATTCGGATCTGCTCGACGCCGCGAACATCCTCCCCTACGAAGCCGTCCACATCTGGAACGTGACGCGAGGGACTCGACTGGTCACTTACGCCCTGCGCGGGCCGCGTGGGAGCCGCGCGATCTGCATCAACGGCGCCGCCGCACACCTGAATCAGCCCGGGGATCTGGTGATTCTGGCAACATTTGCCGAAATGGAAGCGGACGAGGCGCGAGCCCACGTGCCCACAGTGGTGCGGGTTGACGCGAATAACCGCATCCTGGCGGAAGCGGGTCCTGAGTTGCCGGGGCCCATTCTCGACTCGCTCGGCATGACCGCGTAAGCCCCTCGGCTGGTCGGATCGTCGTTCCTGCGCGACGCCGATGGCGTTTGATCAGGGCTTTTCGGCTTTCCGTGGTAAGCAGGGGGCGGCTCGCGCCGCACGCGCGACAGCCTTTCAGGCATGGATAGCGCAGAGCTCATCGAACCCCTCCTGGCTCACCCGCACTTGGACGCACTCGCGAGCCTCGTGCGCGCGTCTGCCATCGACGCCACCCTCGCCCGGCGCGCCGACTACGCGGCCCGTGAGCGATCGACGGGCGGCGCCGCGACTGGGCCGGGGCATATCCCCGACGGCCTGACCGAGCAGGACGCCGAAACGCCCTTCGGAAACGTCTTCACGATCCTGGAGCGTGGCGTCGCCGCGCCGGAACAGCGTGCGCTGCTTGGGGCTTTGTTCGCGCTGTCACTGCGCAAATCGCCCCCGAGCGACCCCGAGCATGCGGCTGAGCTCGCGCCGCACCTCGTGTGGCTCGCAGCGCACACGCCGTGCGATGCGCTTTCTGCGATCGATGCGGCGCTAGACGACGACGCTGGCACGCTTTGGGAAGGCGTGGCCCGCTTGCTGATTTCCCCAGCGAGCGCGCCCGCGGACTTCGGTTTGACGGAGGCGCTGGTCGCGGCCGCGGCTTTGCGAAAGAGCGCGTCGCCCGTGGCACGTGATCAGCGCGTTCGCGCAGCCGCGGTGGTCACCGATCCCGCCGTCTTGGCCTTGCTGGTGCCCCGTCCCGAAGAGCTCGGCGGAGAGTTGCTCGGCGAGGTGCAGTCGCCCCCTCGGGGAGCATTCGTCACCGCGGTGCTGGCTGTCACCCTGGTGCTGTTCCTGATCCAGCTCGTGCGATTGATTGGGCGATACGCCTTCGCCTATCGGCGTCCGGCGGCGTTGCGGCTCGGCCCGCAAGGGCTCGAGCTCTCGCAACGCATCGAGTTGATGGGCCGCGTTCTGCGAGATCGCGCCACTGTGGTCCCGCTCTCGAATCTGGCGCGAGTCACGCGTGAGGTGAAGTACGCGCGCGCCGGTCTTTACGTGGGGCTCACCGCGCTCACCCTTGGAACTTACTTCGGCACGGGGCTATTCGTGGATGGCGTACGCGTGCCAGGTGGCTCTGGGCCGTTGCTTGGCTTGGCAGCGCTCTTTGTCGTAGCCGGGCTCGGCGTGGACTTCATTCTGTCGAGTGGTGCCGATGCCTTGCGTGGACGCTGTCGTGTCGTGGTCGTGCCACGCCGTGGCCGTTCGCTATGCGTCACTGGCTTGGATTCGCAACGCGCGGACGCATTGCTGGCGGCGCTCACAGAGCGCACGCGCGGCGAGAGCACGCGGAGCGAAGCCCGCGAAGCCGCGCCG
>JAEUAF010000922.1 GCA_019695485.1 Sorangium sp. | reverse complement strand
CGCGTTCCTGTCCGGCCCCGATAAGGGCCGTGAGTCGGCCCTCCGATTGCCGTTTCACAGCCGAAATCGGGCAAAGAGCTCGACTTATGGGGCGACTCCCGGCAGATTGCGATGTCACGAAGGCGCGATTACCGCGGCAACGGAAGCGAGGCGAATATGTGCGGGATCATGGGCTACATCGGCAACCAGGAGGCGTGGGGCATCGTCGTTGGGGGTCTGCGTCGGCTCGAATACCGAGGCTATGATTCCGCGGGCGTCGTCACTGTTTCTGGCAAGGCGCTGCGGCTTGCGCGAAGCGTCGGTCATCTGCGTGCGTTGGAGGACGCTAACCCCGAGGGTTTGCCGGGTAACATCGGCATCGGCCACACGAGTTGGGCGACCCACGGCGGAGTTACAGAAGCCAACTGCCACCCGCATCTCGATTCCAAGAGCCGAATCGCCATCGTGCACAACGGTATCATCGACAATGTCGAGGCGTTGCGCGCGGAATTGGTCGCCAAGGGCACGCAGTTTCGCTCGGAGACCGACACTGAAGTACTGGCCGAGCTGATTGGTCGCGGCGTCGAGGCAGGCCTCTCGTTGCGCGATTCGGTCGTCGCGGCCTTGAAGCGTATCGAGGGCACCGCCGGCATCGTGGCGGTCGACAGGCTCGACCCTGAACGCTTGGTCGCTGCGCGCATCGGTAGCCCGGTCGTCGTCGGGCTCGGCGAGGGCGCGTGCTGGGTCGCTTCGGACGCGCTCGCGCTGCGGCCCTACACCGATCGCATGATCGTGCTCGACGACAGCGAGATCGCCGAGCTTACTCCGAACTCAATCAAGACCGTCGACCTCGAGCAGCGCAGCCGCGAGAAGCGCGTCGAGAAGATCCTGCATCAGCCGGAAGATGCCGACATTGGTCAGTTCGCCCACTTCATGCTGAAGGAAATCCACGAGCAGCCGGTGGCGCTCGATCGCACGCTGCGCGGGCGCCTGGATGCCAGCATCGGCAACGCCCGCCTCGGCGGATTTCAGACTCAAGAGCAGCGCCTGTTCGACATCCGTCGCGTGGTCTTCTTCGCCTGCGGAACCAGTCTGTATAGCGCCCAGGTCGGCGCCTACTTGATGAGTCGCTACGCGCGCATGCCGGCCACGGCCGAGGACGCCGCGGAGCTCTCCGTTCAGAATCCAATCGTCGATCGCCAGACGCTCTACGTCGCGATTTCGCAGAGCGGCGAAACGGCGGACACGCTGGTTGCGCTGCGCGAGATCCGCTCGCGAGGGGGCCTCATTGCCGGCATCACCAATGTGGTCGGTAGCTCGCTGTCGCGCGAGACCGACTTCGGGATGTATGTGCACGCAGGGCCCGAGATTAGCGTGTGCTCGACGAAGGCCTTTACCGCTCAGGCGTTGGGCACCGAGCTCCTGGCGCTGCGCTTTGCGCGCATGCGCGACCTCAGTGCCAACGACGGGCGGCTGTGGGTGGAAGCGCTGGAACGCTTGCCGCAACAAGTTCGCCTCATGCTCGAGCACGCGAGCGCGTGCCGTGAGCTCGCGGAGCGCTTCTGCAATGCGCGTTTCACGATGTTCGTTGGGCGCGGGCCCAACGTGGCGGTGGCCGGCGAAGGTGCCCTGAAACTAAAGGAAATCGCCTATCTTCCCGCCGAAGGGCTGTCGGGCGCGGGCATGAAACATGGGCCGCTCGCGCTGATCGAGCCGGGCAGTCCGGTGTGGGCGCTGGTTCCGCCCGACGAAACGCGTGAGCGCATGATCGGCAATTTGCGGGAGCTGAAGGCGCGCGGCGCGTTCATCATGGCTGTCGCGCAGAGTGACGACAGCGAGGTGGCTCAGATCGCCGATCACATGGTGCCGTTGCCTCCGCACCACCCCGCAGTCTCACCGATCTTGAACGTGATCCCGCTCCAGCTCTATGCGTACTATGTGGCGCTCGCCAAGGGTTACGACATCGACAAACCGCGAAACCTCGCGAAGTCCGTTACGGTGACCTGAGCGGCAAAAGCGCCCAACAACGCCGTGTAGCCGCGGGCGTTCGCGCCCGCGCGCGCGTCACTCCGATCTCGTGATTGAGCTGGGCTTGTGTTAGCCTTTCGAGATGCGCGTTCTGGTCACTGGCGGAGCTGGATTCATCGGAAGCCACATCGTGGAGGCGGCATTGGCCGCCGGACACGAAGTCGCGGTATTGGACAATCTGAGCACGGGGCATCGCGAGAATGTGCCGTCCGCGGCGCGGCTCTTCGAGGTCGACCTGCGTGACCGCGACGCCACTGCCGCTGCGGTCGCCGAGTTTAGACCCGAGGCGGTGAGTCATCAGGCGGCTCAGGCGAGCGTACCGAACAGCGTGCGTGACCCGCACACCGACGCGCAGGTCAACGTGATTGGTGGGCTCAATCTGCTCGACGCTTGCACCAAGGCAGGAGCGTCGGTCGAGCGTTTGGTGTTTGCGAGCACCGGCGGCGCCATCTACGGCGAAGTCCCGGAGTCGACCAGCGCGAGCGAGAGCACGCCACCCAATCCGCAGAGTCCGTACGCCATCCACAAATCGACCTTCGAGCAGCTGCTCGGCGTCTATCGTCAGCACCGCGGTTTGAAGAGTACGGTCCTTCGCTATGCCAACGTGTACGGCCCGCGGCAGGATCCGTTTGGTGAGGCCGGCGTCGTCGCGATTTTCATCGACTCGGTGCTGGCCGGGCGAGAGATCTTCATCAACGGGCGTTCGCGCGAGGGCGACGACGGCTGCGTGCGCGACTACGTTTACGTGTCGGACGTGGCGCGGCTCAATCTGATGACGCTGTCCGGCGCGGTCGCCGACTCGGTGGTCAATGTCGGCACCGGTGTCGGAGTATCGACGCATGAGCTCGCGGCGGCGATCGTCAAGTTGAGCCAGCGCGAAGTCGCTTTGCGCGGTCGACCCCCGCGGATTGGTGATCTCGAGCGCTCGGTGTTGGATTCGACGCGGACCAAGCGCTACCTCGGGGACACCGTGAAGCTCGCCGAGGGGCTGGCACACACGCTGGCGTCCTATGCGGCGCGTCCTGGTTCTGGCTCCGGTTCGCGAGCAGGCTAGTGTCTCTGCTCGAGCGAGCGATCCAGTACACCCAGGGCGAAGGCGGCCCCCTGGTGGTGCTCCTACACGGCTTTGCGGGCACGGCGCAGGATCTCGCCCCGTTCGGGCGCTCGATGGGTGTCAGCGGTCATTTCGTGTTTCCCGACGGGCGCGTGTCGCTCGAGCCCATTGGTATTCCGGGTCGGGCCTGGTGGCCCTCGGACGGCGCAGCGCGTGCGCGAGCCATGTACGAGGGCACACCGCGCGATCTCTCCGATTTCGAGCCAGAGGGGCTCGACGAGGCGCGCCTGTCGCTGCTCGAACTCCTGAACGAGCTGACGCGCGAAACCGGCCGCACACAAGTCGTGCTGGGCGGTTTCTCGCAGGGCGCCATGCTGGCGTTCGACCTGGCGTTTCGAACGGACTTTCCGCTCTCGGCTCTCGTTCAGCTATCCGGTTGTCGCATCGCTCAGCGCTTTTGGAATCCACGGCTGGCGACGCGTGCGGGCCTGCGCACGTTTCTGAGCCACGGTACTCACGACCCCGATTTGTCGTTTCAAGCAGCGGTCGCGTACAAAGATGATTTGGTCCGCGCCGGCTTGAACGTCGATTTTCATCCCTTCGAAGGTGGGCATGAGACGCCGATCAGCGTGCTGCGCAGCCTGAAGCGCTTCCTGAACAGCGTTTGAGTGCCGTTCAAGCGGGCGGGTTCGGCGCGCGCACGTCGATGCGCGTGGGCGAACGCTGATTGATGGCTTGCACGAATCCCTTCGGCTTCGCCGCGGGATCTGCGGACTTCAACAGCACACGGCGCGACTCGTCCGGCAGGAGGTTGAAGTAGTCATCCTCGAGCTCGAAGCCGCGCACGTCGATGGCTACGGCGCGAGCGAACTTGTTGGCACTGACGGTGAGCGCAAACTGCCCCGGGGCCACGGGTTCCAAGACAGCATCAAGCTTCAGATCCTCGCTGTACCCGACGTCGGTGCCTTCCGCGAAGTGGAACCAGCGACCGAGCAGTTCGCCGCTCTCGGCGTCGGTCATGCTCGCGACGGCGACGTGGTGACTGCGCCGCCCGAAGCGGTAGGCATAGGTCGTATCCAGGAAATGCTCGAACAGTCGGGACGACGGAATTTCCAGGGCAGCGCGCGCCGGCACGGTCACGCCGGAGAGCGAACCTTCGGCCGCGGTGCCGCGCTCGTTTCGCAGCAAGACGAGACTCAAATTCACGCTGAGTGAGCGCTCGCTGTCGTTCACGAGCTGCAGCGACAACCCATTCAGACCCTCGTCCGACAGGAACACAGCGATCGGCTGCATGGCACGGCGCACGAAGTAGTAGACGGCTTTGGGCAAGCCCGTGGAGTCGATGAGCCCCCAGCCAGCGCCGGGCCAAAGGTCTTTCATGAGCCAGATCAGCGCGCCGCGGCAACTCGAGCCCGCGCGCCGCC
>JAEUAF010000799.1 GCA_019695485.1 Sorangium sp. | reverse complement strand
TCAAAGAGCATCTGCTGGTGGGCGCGGTCAAGAAGCTGACCGCCCAGTTCTCGAAGGCACCCATCGGATAGCCACCCTGCGGGAGGCCGACGCACCCTGGATTCCAGAACACCATGACTCGCATCCTCTTCGTCGACGATGAGCCCCGCGTGCTCGACGGTTTGCGGCAAAGCCTGAGCACGCAGCGCCGTGTCTGGGACATGAGCTTCGCAGGCAACGGCGCGCTGGCCCTCGAAACACTCCAGCGCGCGCCGTTCGAACTGATCGTGTCAGACATGCGCATGCCGGGCATGGACGGGGCAGAGTTGCTCACGCGCGCGGCCATGATCCATCCACTTGCGATCCGCATCGTGCTGTCCGGGCAGATGGACGAGGCGGCCGCCTCGCGTGCCGCGCGAGTGGCTCATCGCTTTCTCGCCAAGCCCTGTGATCCCGACGTCCTACGAGCGACCTTAACGCGCGCGCTGGATCTGCACGCAACGCTCACATCGGAGCATATTCGGGGCTGTCTCGGCGGGGTGTCGACGCTCCCAAGCTTGCCGCGGGCGTGCGCCGCCTTGAACCAAGCCTTGGAGAGCGAGGAGGCGTCGGTCGAGGCAGTCGCCGGCATCATCGAAAGCGACGTGGCCATGGCCACCAAAGTTCTTCAATTGGTAAACTCGTCGTTCTTCGGAATCTCGCGCAAGGTTTCCGGGGTCTTCCAAGCGGTGAGCTACCTTGGGCTCAACACGATGCGGAACCTCGTGTTGGCGCAAGCGATGTTTCAAGCCTTCGGCGGCAGCGACGTCGCGGCGCTGGAACGCGAGCAGTCCCGTGCGCTAATGTGCGCTCGCGTCGCGAAGGCGCTGCTACCAGACAAAAGGCAGGCTGAGGCGGCAGCGACCGCAGGTTTACTGCATCACGTCGGCAGTCTTGCGCTAGCTACCCGGCTCCCGGCCGAGACTCGGGAAGTGCACGCCCTCGCGGAGCGTGCCCAAATTCCTCTCCACGAGGCGGAGCGCGCGCGCTTGGGTACGACCCACGCGGAGATCGGAGCCTATTTGCTTGGCCTTTGGGGCTTGCCCCACGACGTGATCGAGGGTGTGGCGGGCCATCACGCCCCATGGGAGGCCCATCGCGCTTTGGACGTGTGCGGCGCGGTTCACATCGCCGACGCTGTGGTCAATTCGCTATTTCTCGACCCGCACGAAGCGCGCCTCCACGGTGACTCGGCGCCGCCCGAATTGCTCTCCCAGTTCGGGGTCGTGGCGAAGTTGGCCAGGATTGGCGCGGAGCTGCGGGCGTCATGAATCGTCCCAGAGTCCTGTGCGTCGACGACGAACCGCAGGTTCTCGAGGGTCTGCAGCGGGCACTGCGCAGCGGGTTCGAGGTGTCGGTGGCGACCAGCGGTCAGGCGGCGCTCGCGCGGCTTGCGGCGGGCGAGAGCTTCGAAGTCGTGGTGTCCGACATGCGGATGCCGGTCATGAACGGCGCCGCGCTACTCTCTGAATTCCGCCACCAAGCGCCGGACACGGTGCGCCTCTTGCTGACCGGACAATCAGACCTCGACGCCGCCATTGCCGCCGTGAACGAGGGGCAGATCTTTCGCTTCTTGACCAAGCCCTGTCCTCCAGACCGACTCGCCACGGCGCTGCGGGCCGCAACGTTTCAACACAGGCTCTTGACCGGCGAGCGAGTCCTGCTCGAGCAGACTCTGGTTGGCAGCGTGCGCGCCTTGACGGAAGTGATGTGCTTGGTGCACCCGGAGGTGTTCGGCGCCGGTGCGCGTCAGCACGAACGCGCCCGCGCGATCGCCGAGCGTTTGGGGATCGCCGATGCGTGGCACGTGGAAGTGGCTTCGATGCTCACTTCTGCCGGCTACGCCGTGCTGCCGAGCGAGGTCCTCATCAAGGTCAACGCTGGGAATGCGCTCGACGAAACGGAGCGCGCCATGGTGGCGCGCGTGCCCGGCGTGGTCGAGCGCATGCTCTCGCATATCCCGCGCTTGGAAAACGTTCGTGAGGTGCTCAAGCACCAGAGGGGGCAGGCCGAGAAGGCAGGCGTGCGTAAGGCATCCAATTTGGGCGCCCCGATTGGTGCACGAATCCTGCAGGCCGTGCAGGACTTGACGGTCGCCGAGGCGCGCCTCGGCGACTTGGAGCGCGCTCTCACCGAGGTGGTAGCGCGCAGGGACTACTATGGGTCCAACGTCCTCGATGCGCTCGTTTTCGTGTGCAGACCGGAGCCGCAGGTGCTCCGTAGTCTGATGCTCCGAGAAATCACGATGGGGATGGTGATCGTCGACGCCGTCAAGACTGACACAGGGGTCGTGCTCCTGCCACGCGGCCAACGTGTGACGGCAGAGCTTCTCGAGCGCCTCAACAATGTCGCCCTGCGCTCGAAGATCGTAGAGCCGATTCGTTGCGAAGTGCCCGCCTCCGCTTGAGGCGCGAGGGCTCGCCGCCCTTCAGAAGCTCGAGTCGACAATAGCATCGGCCTCCGAGCGCGACGCCGTGGGGACCTCCAGCGGCAGCCTAATCATGAAGGTCGTTCCTTCGCCGGAGACACTCTCGAAGGCGATGCTTCCGCCGTGGCTCTTGACGATTCTCCGGGTCGTGGCGAGCCCCTGGCCGCTGCCCCGGCCGACCTGTTTGGTGGTGAAGAACGGGTCGAACACGCGGTGGCGGATGGCTTCTGGAATGCCGCAGCCGTCGTCGCTGATACTGACTTCCACGAAGTCGCCCACGCGACGAGTCGCGACTCGGAGCTTACCGAGTCGTTCGGATTTCTTTTCGGCGATGGCGTGCGCGGCGTTGACGATCAGGTGCAGGAACGCCTGATTGATGGCGCCCGGGACGCACTTGACTGCTGGGAGCACAGCGAGGTCTGTCTCCACACTGGCCACGTTCCGATATTCGCTTTGCGCGACGACCAAGGTGTCTAGCAGGGCTTGATTGAGCTCAACATACACTTCGTCGGTCTGGTCAGCGCTCGCGAAGGACTTCATCGCGCGTACGATCTTGGAGACTTGATCGACGCCGCTCAGCAGCGACGCTAGCGCCTTTGGTGATTCCTGCAGCGTGAACTCGAGGTCGGCACGTTTGGCGGCCGCTTCGAGCAGCGCGGGGAGTTCACGGGCGATTGGGACTTGTTCGGGTATCGCGCAGACCTCCGTGGCAAACGTTGACAATTGCTCGATCGCGGAGTTCAGAAACGTGACATTATCCCCAATGAACTGCAGCGGCGTGTTGATTTCGTGCGCGAGCCCCGCGGCGAGCTGACCGACAGCCTCCAGCTTGTGCGCCAAGCGTAATTCGTTCTCCAGACGCTCGCGGGCAGCGACCTCGCCTTGGAGTTTAGCGTGGGCTTCTTGGAGCGCGACCTGAGCGGCTTGCAACGCGCTGTGCTTGGCGGTCAAAGCGTCGCGCGCAGCACTGATCTCTTGCAAGCGCTCTTGTTCGCTCGCCATCCAGCGCGACGCATCCTGGAGTTCGGCGCGAATCATCCCGGGTGCTCGCGCGACGAGCAGCGTGTCGCGGTCAGCTTTGGGCCGGGAGAAACTGACGAGCAGGGCCCGCGGCTTGCCGTCCGCTGTGGCAAAAATCACGCTGCTCTCGGAGACGGAGTCTTCGTTGAGTAGGGACTCGACGCCGAGCATATGTAAGACGTCGTCCTCGGCGAGTAGGGATTGCAGGGACTGCCCCACCACCGCCTGAGGCTCGTGGCCGAGCAGAGCAAGAAACGCACCGTTCGCCGCCTGGACTCGGCCCTTCGCGTCCACGAGCAACACGCCGTCGGGCAGTTTGTCGAGGAGGGAAGGCTTCTCCAGCGTGGTAGCCGAGCGTGAGAGCTCACTGCGGCTTGCTGGAACTGCCTCGATGGGGCGGGCGTCCTTGGCGGTCAATGGCATTGCGCCCTGAGTTACGGAAAAATCACAACAGTGACCACGGAGGAACGGCCGTTCCACCTCTCAGCTTAACCGAGAGGTGTGCCTTCTGTGGGTTTGAACCTTGCGAGGTCCACGTTACGCGACGGCCGCTCACAGGCGAAATGTAGTCGCTTGGAGCAGTTTGCCCGAGAAAGCGTAGAGCACCTTCTCGAGCAATCCGGTGAAGCTGAGCCTGGGCTGAGCGGAGGCCGCTGCAATGCAGAGCTTGCCTGGCTCAGCGCCAACGTCGAGGACTCGCCGGTGACCGTGCGCGGCAAAAATCGACGCCGCGCGTCGTGCGACATCGAACGGCGTCCAATGCATCGACGATTTCGCGCGGACGGGTGGAGGCAGCAGGTCGTCAAATGCTTGGTCGCAGTTTTACGGAAACCGACGGGCTCGGGCTAGTGGCTTCGGTGTGATCGGGTCCTTTCGCGCGCCCGGGGCAGCGGTTAGACTGCGAACCCCGCTGCCCGTGTCGCAACGGCCCGCTCCGTGGTAGACGGCCCGTTTGTGCCACTTCCAGACGCGCCGCCGCGTGACGCCTTACGTTCTACAGCAGCTTTGATGGTCCACGAGCCATGACCCTTAATGGAAAATCGCGTGCGTTCGCGCGTGCCACCTCCGAGGACCGTGATCTGGATCAATCGCCGGCCAGCATCGCAGAGAAGCTGCGACGCCGGGCTTGGGTGGACGACCGCGCGTTCGATCGCTTCCTTCCGGAGAAGCTGCGCTTGCTGTCGTCGCAGTACTGGACCCCTCTAGTCGTCGCGTTGCGCGCGGCCCAGTGGTTCCAGGAGCTGCACATTGGGACGGTCGTGGACGTTGGCTCTGGTCCTGGCAAATTCTGCGTCGCCGCAGCGCTAGCTGGGCAGTGCCGATTCGTCGGTTTGGAGCATCGCCCGAGTCTGGTTGCGGCCGCTCGTGAGCTCGCTCAGCTGTTTGACCTAGAGTCCCGGGTCTCGTTCCGCGAAGAAGAATTCGACCCGCGCTCGACTCCTGTCGCCGACGCTTACTACCTCTACAACCCGTTCGACGAGAACATCGTTGGCGGCGACGCCCTTCTGGACGACGTCGAGCTCACGCGGGAGCGCCACGCGCGAGACCTCGCCGCGGTCGATGAACTCCTCTGGCGCGCTCGGGTCGGCACCTACCTCTTTGCGTACAACGGATTCGGCGCGAAGCCTCCGCTCGCGTACCGCGAAGTTCGGCTTGATCGCGAGCTGCCCAATGTGCTTCGCGCGTGGCAAAAGCGCTCCCCGATTTAGGCTCCGGCGTTCGGGCCCCCTCGGCCGAACTATTGGACGATGCGCTCGGCCCTGCGCAGGATCTCCCGAGCCGCAGCGGGGTCGTCGGAGGCGAGTTGTGCCCAGAAGCCCGTGCCACCGGAAACGACCGAGACTCTGACGTCAGCGACGCTCAGTGGGCAGTTTGGCATCGAATGAGTTCTCATGGCTGCGACGTGACGTTCGATATTGACGCGCACCCATTCCGCGCTGAGCCCTGCCTGCGCGGGAATGAACACTTGCGCGCCCTTCAAGATTTGGATGGTGCCCCGACCAACACGCTGCTCCACCCGCAACGGGACGACCCGGTTGGCGTTGTAAACGCTCAGCTGACATTGCGGCGTGTCGGCGTGCGCGATGATTGGAAACGTCAGGGCGGCGGCAACGGCGATACTGATGAACCCTTTGGAGAATGACATGGCTGCGAAGTCCTTGGTGTGCCGCGACACAATCGTCGTCGGCGTTCACTGCGTCTAGGCGCCTTGGCGTCGAAGCGTGACGCCCCCCAAAGAATGCCGCCCCGCCCAAGACACTGGCCGGCGCGTGATTTCCATCATGAGCAGGTGTCATGTCTGAGTGGCGTGGTCCCCGCGCCGCTCGTTTGGTACCGCCAAATGCCCTTGTCGGCGTGGCCGAGCGCGCCGTGGGCGAGTTTGGCCATGGCCCTCTCAAACTCGTACACGCTATTTTGCCGTACGACTTGCTGGAGGGTTCGTGCGTTGACACGACGCCGCTGCGTGGCAGCGTCGTGCAAGATCGCGTATGAATGGAGTCTGCTCGGTGCCTCTGCCAATTGTGATTGGCCGTTAGCCGCTCTCGGAGGGATTTTCATTGAATGCGCTTCCTGCGACCGTGCTCGTAGTCGACGACGAGGAGATGGTCCGCGCCGCAAATCGGCGGGTCCTGACGAGCGTTGGCATCACGGTTCAGACGGCGAACGACGGCGACGAAGCCATTGGTCGCCTCGACCGCGGCGAGCGCTTCGACCTGATCATCACCGACTTGTGCATGCCGGGCCGCAGCGGGATCGATTTTTTGCGCGCCGTTCGCGGTCGAGACTTAGACGTCCCCGTGATCGTGCTCACCGGCAATCCCACGCTCGACAGCGCAATCGCTGCGGTTCAGTACGGCGCTTTTCGTTACCTGCAAAAGCCCGTGGACGTCGACGCGCTATGTCGCGTGGCGCGTGAAGCGTGTGCGATGTCTCGGCTCGCGGTGCTCAAGCGTCGGGCCCTGGAGCTTTACGAATCCGAGGGCTGGTTGCTCGGCGACCGAGCCGGCCTAGATTCGCATTTCGACCAGGCGCTCGATCTGCTTTGGATGGCCTTTCAGCCGATCGTGGGCTGGTCGGAACGTGCCATCTACGGTCACGAGG
>JAEUAF010000780.1 GCA_019695485.1 Sorangium sp. | reverse complement strand
CGCCTCGCCGTCAGTCGACTCGAAGCAACTCTTCGTGTTGACGCGAGGTGAAGCGCGCCGCTTGCGCGAAAGTGACGAGAAGCCGCAGCTTTTTCGCATCTCCGGCGGCAGCGAGCCGCGCATCGACGCGCGCTACGAGCTCAGCGATTCCGCGCAGAAGTTGGAGCTCGACCCGCAAGGCGAATGGGCCGTGATCTACGACGCCGGCGGCGTCGTCGTAAACTCCAATGAGTTGACCCTGGTCGACCTCACCGATCCGGATCCCAGCTCGGCGACCGCGCTGCGCCACAAGACGATTCGCAGCACCGGCGGTCAGCCCGAGCACTTCACGTTCACGGCGCCGCTCACGCTACCGAACGGTGAGCAGCACCGCTTATTGGTCGTCGAGACCAACCAGGACCTGGCGATCATCGATCTCTCGCAGCCGGACAAACCCGAGGTCACGGTCTCGCTCCCGAAAACCAAGGCGGGGGATGTCGCGCATCCAGCGACCGTCGCCTTTCACGATGACCTACCCGCCGACGCCGAGGTCGCGTCGTATCTTGCGATCGCTTTCACGAATGACTCGAGCGTGCTCTCGCTCAAGCTCGGGGATTCTACTGGCAAGCCCGATTCGAGCGGAATTTCGGTGGTGCCAAACCTGCTCGACGCCGGCGCGATTCCGTCGACGGTCGACTTCGTCCAGACCGACAGCGGGCTGCGATTGGCCGCGCTAGTGCCGACCCAGTCCGCCGCTGTGCTGTTCGATCCGACGAGCTCGAAGAGCGAACGCGTGCAATTCGATCACCCGTATTCTGGGCTCGCGCGCGTTACCGGACTCGTGAGCGATGCGCCCCTGAACGCCGACGTGGCACTGCTCTACAGTAGCAGCGTGGCCGCGATCGCCTTTTGGCGATTGGGCGACGCGAGCGCGACGCCCTATGCGAGTTTCGATTCTTACAACGTCGACACGCGTGTGACGCGAGTGATCGATATTCCAGGGGAAGAGTTCGGGTACATGAAGCTTTTGGTGGGGGCGAGCGATACGGAGTTCTTCCTGCTCGACCTGCAGAGTCGTCAGAGTTACCCGATGAAAGCCCTGGCCGGCTTTCAGTTGAGGCTGTCCCCCGATGGGCAACGAGCCTGGGCCTTCCCCCAGAAAGGTGACTCTTTTGCGCGGCTTCGCTTCAGCGACAAGCATCCGACGTCGTTTCCGGTGGAGCGGAGCGTGGTGGATGTGTTCGACATTCAACGCGCCGACGGCGGCCGCAGCGCGCTGGTGCTGCACGCTGCGGAGGGCCCGACCCAAGACGTCGGAGTGACGATCTTCGACGCGCTCGAGCCAGACTCCGCGCACACACGCTTCGTGAGTGGCCTGATGCTGGAGGGGATCCGATGATTCGCGTTACCGAGGGCGTGCTCGCACTGGCTGCGTTTTCGTTTTCTGGACTTGTGAAGGCTCAAGCGACATCCGAGCCGAGCGCAGCGCCCTCAGCGGGAGCCGCCTCAGCGTCCCAACCTACGCCCGAACCCGCGCGCGCGGCGCCGCCTGCGCCCGCACCAGTGCCCGTGCCTGGGACCGTGCCGCCGCCAGCGCCCGCGGCCGAAGCTGCCCCGACAGATCCGGGGACAGGTGCGCTCGCGCCAGCGCCTCCTCCCGCGAGCCCGCGTCGCTTCGCAGCGCCCGTTGCGCTCGATACTCGCCTGGGAGTTGCGAGCGCGGGCACACTTGGCGGCGCGCGCGCGTCCGCGGAAACGGACGCTGCCACGGGTGAGCCCGAGCAGCCCGACGACGGGCAACTTGGCTCGCACCAAGCCCACTTCTTTGCGACCATGGGCGTTCGCACGACTTTCGTGCGAAACGCGGGCTACGATGTGTTTTCGAAGAACGACGTCTTGGGCCAATTCAGCGCGTCGTTTGGGCGCGTGGTCTATACGGACGGTCCCCTCGCTGTCGCGGGGAGCTTGGCTTGGGACTACGGCGGACGGAGCTCAACCGTGCGCGGTGCCAGCACGTCGCTCGCCGTTCATCGAATCACGCTCTGCCCAGAACTTCGCTATCACTTCTTGCGGCGCCTGTACGGGTTTGGGCGCGTGGGTTCCGGCGTTGCCGTCGTGGCAAGTGCCTTTACGGATCCCGTGACCGCCGGCGAACGGACGCGTGAACCCGTGCTCTTCACGTTGGACGCGAGCCTCGGTGCGGCCTACGAAGTGATCGGCGTGGCGCGTGGCAATTCGACCCAAGCGCGCGGCTGGCTGGCGGTCGACGCCGGCTATTTGTTCACCACGAACACCGATCTCGTTTACGCGAGCGATTCGAGCAGCCCGGCGCGCGCGTCGGCGATTGACCTCGGCGAGCTTGGTTTGCGCGGAATGAGCGCACGCGTGTCGGTCCAGCTCTCATTCTGAGCAGGCGTCCCGTAGCGGGGGCATGAGCCTGCAAGTTTTCGCGGGCGTCATCCGCCTTCGGTGGAATTCTTCTTGAATTGGCACCTGTGTACGGAACATAGGCACACGCACGAAGTGGGAGAGGCCCCGCACTCGTTCGCATTCAACTATGGAAGCCGGTGGACGTGGGGTGCCGGGTTGCTAGAGTAAGAGCCGTGCAGGTCGTGCTTAGAAAGCTTGGGCGAGGATCGCGAGCGGTCGCTGGCAGGCTTGTTCGGGCGCCACGCAAAGGCTCTGTCGTCGTCATCGAGTTTTCTGACGGAATGCATGAGTACGTGACGACTCCCGTGAAGCGAGTGCTGCGTCTTGCGACACGTGACGTCTTCTACATCGAGACCGTGAACAGTCGGTATCGGTTGGAAGTGCGCGACCGCGAGCGCGCGCTCGAAGACGCCTCGAGCGGTTGAGCCTCGAATCCGTAGAGCCACCCCGCCCGCTGGCCAAAGTCCGGCGAGGGTCCGGGCCTGGGCTGCACTTCGCACTTTCGTTGCGGAGAAAAGCAGGGTAAGCCCCCGACGCCCC